>DATCQV010000196.1:0-43057 GCA_036569325.1 Mucilaginibacter sp.
CATCTGGATTGCCGACTATGTTTTGGCAGGATACGGTACGGGCGCGGTGATGGCCGTGCCATCGGGCGATCAGCGCGATTACCTGTTTGCCAAACAATATAACCTGCCCATAGTTCAGATCATCGACATACAGCAAATAGAAACCGAGGCCGACCCGACTAAAGAGGGTACCTACGTGAATTCAGGCTTTATTAATGGCCTGAATTATAAAGATGCCACCGCCGCCGTAATTGCCAAACTGGAAGAACTGGGCGCCGGCAAAGCCCGCCTTAACTTCAGGATGCGGGATGCGATATTTGGCCGTCAGCGTTACTGGGGTGAGCCGGTACCGGTTTACTTTAAGGATGGTTTGCCGCAATTGATCGATGAGAAAGAAATGCCGCTTATCCTGCCTGAAATTGATAAGTATCTACCTACCGAAACCGGTGAACCTCCGCTGGCCCGCGCCGAAGGGTGGAATTATCACGGGAGCGAATACGAGCTATCGACCATGCCGGGTTGGGCAGGTTCCAGCTGGTACTGGTACCGGTATATGGATGCCAATAACGATAAAGCTTTTGCGTCAGACGAGGCTATAAAATACTGGAAGGACGTCGACCTTTACATCGGCGGCAGTGAGCACGCTACCGGGCACCTGTTGTATAGCCGTTTCTGGAATAAATTTTTGAAGGATATTGGTTTAGTGGTTGAAGAAGAGCCTTTCAAAAAGCTGATTAACCAGGGGATGATCCAGGGACGCAGTAATTTTGTGTACCGGATAGTTGACGACGAGGGCCGTGGCACCAATACGTTTGTTTCGCACGGATTACGCAAGGAATATAAAACCTCCGAACTTCATGTTGATGTGAACATTGTCGAAAATGAAGTTTTGGATCTGGAAAAATTCAAAAAATGGCGGCCCGAATATGCCGAAGCAGAGTTTATCCTCGAAAACGGTAAATATATCTGCGGTGTTGAGGTTGAAAAGATGTCGAAATCGAAGTTCAACGTGGTAAACCCCGATGATCTGATTGAACGTTACGGCGCCGACACCTTACGTATGTACGAGATGTTCTTAGGTCCGCTGGAGCAGAGCAAACCGTGGAATACCAATGGCATTGAGGGCGTGTTTAAATTTCTGCGTAAATTCTGGAAGCTTTTCCATACCGATACTTTTGAGTTTAACGTAAGCGATGCCGCCCCAACCAAAGCCGAGCTGAAAACGCTGCATACCATTATCCGCAAGGTTCAGGAAGATATCGAGCGGTTCTCGTTCAACACTTCAGTATCGAGCTTTATGATCGCGGTAAATGAACTGACCACTCAAAAATCAAACAACAGGGCCATATTGCAGAATCTAGTAATTATCCTGTCGCCTTACGCGCCGCATATTTGCGAGGAGCTTTGGGTATTGCTGGGTAACGAAGCCGGAACGCTTTCGTATACGCCGTTCCCTAATTTCAATCCTGAATACCTGGTAGAGGATGAGTTTGCCTACCCTATTTCCATCAACGGTAAAACAAGGCTGAATTTGAACATCCCGCTAAGCCTGGAAGGCAAAGCGGTCGAAGATGTTGTTTTAGCCAACGCCGACGTGCAGAAATACCTGGATGGCAAACCGCCGAAAAAGGTGATAGTGGTTAAAGGCAGGATCGTGAATATTGTGGTGTAAGCATCCTAATCTTGTATCTACCTGTCATTTCGACGAGGAACGAGGAGAAATCTTATACAAGCGACATTAACGCTAATGCATTTGCGTGAGTGTATGCCGTGAATACATAATCCGGATGCATGGTGTATAAGATCTCTCACTATCGTTCGGGATGACTACTGGTTAAATGTCAAAAAAGTTTCTCATTGTGTCAAAAACACACATTTATTTGCAACTTACTTGTTACAGAGCTATCGGTTTTAAAATATTGTTAAATCGCCTGTAACATTTCATCTATTTTCGCCTCCAATTACAAAAATCATCAAAAATGAAACGTTTTTACTTGTTATTAATAATATTATGCTCTTTTATGGGCGCTAACGCCCAGATAGGTATGGGTGGTGGTGGCGGCTCATCGATTGTCGGAAAAATTTCCGGTAACGTGATCGACTCCATAACTAAAAAGCCGATGGACTATACCTCGGTAGGTTTGTACCGCAGCGGCGGCAAAGCCCCCATTACCGGTGTGATCACCGACGAAAAGGGTAACTTCAAACTGGATAACGTAAAGCCGGGATCTTATAAACTGGTTATTACATTTGTTGGTTATCCGGATAAGGTTGTTGACCCGGTAACAACCACTCCCGGGAAACCGGATGCCAACCTGGGCACTATTTTAGTTCCGCCAAGCGCCAAAGTGCTCAAAGAAGTGCAGATTACCGGTCAGGCTGCATTGATTGAAAACAAGATCGACAAGATCGTTTACAATGCAGAAAAAGATATCACCGCATCGGGTGGTAACGCTACAGATCTTTTAGGCAAAGTTCCCCTGGTAACGGTTGACATCAACGGTAACGTGTCAGTACGCGGCGACGCTAACGTACGTGTACTGATCAACGGTAAACCATCGGGTGCTACATCAACGAGCTTATCTGATGTGTTAAAAGCTATTCCTGCTGCTCAGATCAAAAGCATTGAGGTAATTACCTCTCCATCTGCAAAATATGATGCAGAAGGCTCGGCAGGTATCATCAACATCATTACCAAATCGAAAAATGTTTCGGGTATCAGCGGTCAGGCAAGTTTGGCAGTAGGTACAAGGCAGAACAACGGTAACTTCAACATCAACTATAACAAAAACCGTTTTAATTTATCGGCCAATATTGGCGGTAACTTAACATGGCCGCAGGTTTCGCTCACCAACTTCGATCAGCAGATCGATCTGGATACCGTGCACACACACACCACCAACACCGGAACAAGCCGGGTAACCCGCCATGCTATTAACAGTTCGGTAAGTGCCGGTTATGAATTTAATGCTTTTAACAGCATTAACACCTCGTTCAAGCTATTGGATTTCAATTTCAATACCAATGGTAATACAACGGTGCAGTCGGCAACACCTTATAATAATCACCTGCAGCAACATAACGAGTTCAGCAACTTTGACTGGAACCTCGATTATACCCACAAGTATAAAAAAGAAGGTGAAGAACTGGACCTGTCGACTCAATGGAGCCACGGCAGCGGTGTAACCAACTATACCAATATCTATAGCGGTGTATTTAACGATATACAAAACAACCTGGACGGTAAAAACAACGAATATACCCTGCAGGCCGATTATACTTTGCCTATTACCAAAAACCTGAAATTAGAAGCGGGTGGTAAAAGCATTTTCAGAAGAATAAGCAGTACATCTAATTATTATGATGATACCAATAATTCGCAGGAATTTGTATTCGACCCAACGTTGTCAAATATTTACAAATACAACCAGAACGTGTATGCAGGTTACACTGTATTTACCGTAACACTTCCAAAACAATGGTCGGTTATGGCAGGCGTGCGTGACGAGAACACCGACATTAAGGGTGAGCCGATCAATGCCTCACAGGATTTAGCACCGTTTTCACAAAACTATAACACATTTGTACCAAGCTTAACTATTCAAAAAGCGCTTAACGCTAAAGAAACCATTAAGCTTGCTTACAGCAAACGTATTACACGCCCAAGCTTACAGTTCCTGAATCCGTTTGTAAACCAGGTTAATATCCAGGGCCAGACACAGGGTAATCCAACTTTGGATCCTGAAGTATCGCAAACCATCGAATTGGATTATAACTCGTTCATCGGAACTTCGATACTGAACTTATCAGGTTATTACAAACACACCAGCAATTTGATTGAGAACATTGCAAGGCCAATATCGGTAATTGTTGACGGTGTTGCTCAGGGCGGTACCTTAACAACTTTCCAGAACATTGGCTCTAATAATTCGATCGGCGGCAGTATTTTCGGAACCATTAACCCATTCAAAGCGCTGACAATTATCATGAGTGTGAATGCGTTTACCTACAAACCGGATCCATCTGGCGCATTTCACCTCGATCAAACGCAAAACGGCACTTACATTCAGTACGGTGGCTTTGCAAGAGCGAGCTTAACCCTACCTAAAGATTATGTTGCAGAAGCATTTATTTTTGGTAACTCGCCGCGCCATACTATTCAGGGAACTACGCCAACATTCAGTATTTTTGGTGTAGGCGCAAAGAAGCAGTTTATGCAGAAACGCCTGGCTTTGGGTATCAACGCCATCCAGCCTTTCAGCGAATACAAGAGCTTCAATTCTAAACTGGAAAGCCCGGGCTTCAAACAAACAAGCAGCTTTCAGATGCCTTTCCGCTCATTTGGTTTAACATTTAGCTACAGCTTTGGTAAACTGAATTTCAGCAACCCTAATCAGCAGAAAAAAGGCGTCAATAACGACGATCTTAAACAAGGCGATCAGGGCGGCGGCATGGGTGGCGGCGGCGGCCGTTAATAGTAAGCCCTCAATTATTCCATATATATTAAGCCCTTGCAGCTATGCGAGGGCTTTTTTTGTGGGAATTTTTTTTATGTGAACGCTGCCGCGAGTTTGGCGCAGCGTAACTCGTGGTTAATCATTGCGCCAGTTTTCAACTGCAAAACCGAAACAGATTATTTTTAACTGAACTTGAAATGTTGCCGGAAGCTGAAAGCTTCTGCAATGCTATACCACGAGTTACGCTGCGCTAAACTCGCGGCGGTTGGTTTTTGTTGTGATAGCGTTCTATTTCGCATCCACATCAATACCAATCTGCTTTAACAACAACGACGCATTAAACGTTTTACACTCACCGTGCTTGATCTTATAATCGAAAAGCATCTGGCCGTTTTGTACCTGGATATCGAAGTAATAATTGCGCACATATTCGGGATGCGATTGTTCGAGTTTGGCTATCTCCAAATCATGAGTAGCCACCATGCCTACGCCTTTTTTGCTGATGAGGCGCTCGATGACGGCCTTGGAACCGAGGTATTTATCAACAGAGTTGGTGCCGCGCAGCATTTCGTCTATCAAAAAGAAAACCTTGCTGTCGCTTTCTACGGCATTTAGCAGCATCTGCAGCCTGTCGAGTTCGGCTTTGAAGGTAGAAGTGCTTTCGTTGAGTGAATCTTTGATACGCATGTAGGTGACGATTGTGATAACAGACACCTGCATTTCTGTAGCACATACAGGCGCCCCGCACAGGGCCAGCACCGTGTTGATACCAATGGTGCGCAGGAAAGTACTTTTGCCGGCCATATTAGAGCCGGTAATAATATCTATTTTGAAGGTATCATTGAGTTCATAATCATTGGCTATGCGCTTATCGGTTTTGATAAGCGGGTGCGCAAGTTCCCTGGCGATTAATGTATATCCTTCGCCTCCGGCAATTTGCGGGAAAGTCCAATCAGCATAGTTGATGCGGAGTGATGCGAGGCTAATGAGCGCCTCAAATTCGGCAATGATATCGAATGCCTTTTCAAGATCCTGGCGGTTATTGCGTTTCCAGTTTTCGATGGCGATGGTTTGTTTCAGCGCCCAAAGGAAAAATACATTCAATATAAAACCGATGATCATAACGGCTGTGTAGTCGAGTTTTTTTACCAGTATAGATAGTTCTTTGATCTTTTTCGATGTGCCGCCTGTTATGAGTTCCCGCGCCAGTTCGACGCAACCGGGCGATTGCCATTGTTCATCCTCAATAGCCTTGAATACTTTGGTATAATTGGCCAGCGATGCCCCCATCCTGTCAGCTACAAAACCCGATTTGATCATATAACTGCCTTTTGATGTCAGTATCCCCATATTGGCAACGGCGATGACAAGCGCTATAAGGGTAAAAATTGGATAGAAAAATGCGGCAACTATAGCACCCAACAACAAGTAAGGCGCTATTTTTATATAATTAGAGAGCAGCTTTTCGCCGGGAATTTGAATTGGCTGCTGCAGGTAATTGAATAACCCCTTAAACTGCCCGGCTGCTGCATCATTGGCAAACAACAGTTTGGCCTGAAAATCGAGCTTCCACGTGTTTTTGGAGGCAAGTTCTGTTAGCGAATGCTGGCGGTTTAATACCAATTCCCCTTGTGCAGGTGCAGATAGCCATGCCGCAAGTGTTTGCTTGCCGGGCGCTGTAGCAGCCCTGTTTACCAGTTGATACAAAGAAGCTTTGCCAAAAATGTCGAGATCGGAAGTGTAGCTGTGTTTATCGTCGGCAAATTCGCTGCCGTTATTGTAAATATTCGAGCGGGCGTCGATGCTGCCAACCTCGTTTTCGATGACCGTTTTGAGCGCGGTAAAATAGTTCCTTTGTTCTGTAAAATAACTTTGACGCGACACCAGCCAGGTAAAGGCCAGCATCAGCAAAACCATCAGGGCAATAAACAAACCGATACCAATGATGTTGAGCGATATGTATATGGCTACCACGATCAACCCAAAGATCACCAGCCGCAGTATCGAATATTGAGTGATCAGGTCGGCAAATTTGTTTATTTCCTGCTGCGCCGATGCAATGCGCTGCTGATATTCTTCGTGGATATTCATATTTGAGTAGACGTTGCGGTTGCCGGTGTTGTTACAACAGCAAACGGATGCAAGTTATAACATTCAACCGTTGATTTTGATGATTTATTGATTTCGTTGATTTTCACAACGTAGGGTCCTCTGCGGGAGAGCCACGGCGACCATCATAAGAAAATGGACAATGTTCATAATTCCATATAATAAAACGGAGAATTGCAAAAAATATCAACGAAATCAATAAATCATCAAAATCAACGGTTATTTTTGAATTTTGACTTACCTCCCCATGAAGATCACTTTCCTTTCTGTCGGCAAAACTGAGGACGCTTACCTGAAGGATGGTATCGAAAAATACGTAAAGCGCCTGAAGCATTATACCAAACTTGCCATTATTGAAATAGACGAGCTTAAAAACACCAAAGCATTAACCCAGGAGCAGCAAAAGACGAAGGAAGCCGAACTTATCCTGAAAAAAATTACCCCTACTGATCATGTGATCCTGCTCGATGAAAAGGGCATGGAATTAACCTCGCAGCAATTTGCAGCCTGGATCGATAAGAAAAATGTCGGTTCTGTCAGCAGCCTGGTGTTTATAGTTGGCGGTCCGTATGGCTTTGATGCATCGGTTTATGCACGGGCCAATGATAAACTTTCTTTATCAGCAATGACGTTCTCGCACCAGATGGTGAGGTTGTTTTTTATCGAACAGCTTTACCGCGCTTATACCATTATAAAGGGCGAACCCTATCATCATCAGTAAGCCTCCCATTTTCAACAGGCTGACTTATTAGCAAATTCGGTCAATACTCCGTAAAAATAATTGCGTGTAATAATTATATGACTGCTTTCCGTATTTTTGCAGGCAATGAATATCAACTTGCACGCCATCCTGCTTGAACTTATCTCGTTTAAGTTCATCTTGTTCTACATATTGATCATTTCTACCGTAATTGTTCATTACCGTGGAAAAATACGGTTTCCATTCTTCCGCCAGCTTACCGACCACTCCACCTTCATGGCGCCCATCAACATGCCCATGTATGCCTTTTCGGGTGTAGAAAATCAGCCTTATATCAAGCAGTCGAACTTTCCGCAATTAGGTGCGCTAAGAGATAACTGGCAAACCATACGTGACGAAGCCTTACAACTGGAGCGTGAGGAACTGATCAAAGGATCGGACAAGTATAACGATATGGGGTTCAACTCATTCTTCCGTCGTGGCTGGAAACGTTTTTATTTGAAATGGTACGATGATTTTCATCCCTCAGCAAAAAAATATTGTCCGCAAACGGTCGAACTTCTAAAAGGAATCCCTGATATAAAAGCGGCCATGTTTGCCGTATTACCAGGCGGCAGCGAATTATTGATGCATCGTGACCCTTATGCAGGATCGCTGCGTTATCACCTGGGTCTGATCACCCCGAACTCTGAAAAATGCCACATCGTGGTCGACGGTCAGAGCTATGCCTGGAAAGATGGTGAGGACGTGATCTTCGATGAAACTTATATTCATTACGCTGAAAATAAAACTGATATAGACAGGATCATCCTTTTTTGTGATGTGCAGCGCCCTGTAAAAACCATGTTTGCGCGCGGTTGGAACAAATTCTTCGGCTGGTTTATTATGGCTGCTGCCGTATCGCCAAATATGGGCGAGGATAAAACCGGTAACATCAACAAGGCGTTCCGCTACGTTTACTCTATCCGTTTGCTGGGCAAGCGTATCAAGGCTTATAACCGCAACCTTTACTACGCGGTAAAATATTTACTGATGCTGGGGATATTATACCTGATATTCTTTTAATTCCTCTGTAGAGACACAATACTTTTGTCTCTGTTCCAACCGTGCAAAAGTTCGCCAGGAGACACAAAGTATTGTGTCTCTACGATTTTACTTCCGGACTTTTTGATTAAATTTGCCCCTATGTCAGCAGGTCACGATCATTCGCATCACCACCACCATCATCATGATCATGCACCTAAGCTTGATCATTTGAACGCCGCCTTTATCTGGGGCATTATTTTAAATTCAGCTTTCGTAGTTATCGAGGTTGTTGCGGGTTTGATCACGCATTCACTCTCGCTGCTTACCGACGCCGGGCATAACCTGAGCGATGTGGCCAGTTTGGCGCTGGCCTTGCTCGCGTTTAAGCTCAGCAAAGTTGGTTCTACCAGCAAATATACTTACGGCTATAAGCGGTCGACCATCATCGTGTCGTTTTTCAACGCAGTGATCCTGTTCGTTGCGGTAGGCTTTATCATTTACGAGGCTATTATGCGCTTTATGAACCCCGAAATTGTTTCGGGCGGAACGATGGCCTGGGTGGCCTTTATCGGCATCGGCATTAATGCGTTTACTGCATGGCTTTTTGTAAAAGACAAGGATACCGACCTGAACGTAAAAGGCGCCTACCTGCACATGGCCGTCGATGCTATCGTGTCCTTTGGAGTAGTGGTATCCGGTTTAATCATTTATTTCACCAAATTATACTGGATCGACAGTGTGGTATCGCTCATCATCGGCATCGTAATATTGAAGGGTACATGGAGTTTACTGGTAGATAGTCTGCGTTTAGAGATGGACGGCGTACCTAAGGAAATGGATCTGGAAAAGATCAAAACCGAATTGATGAAATGCAAGGGCGTAACCGATGTGCACCACATGCACGTCTGGGCCCTCAGCACAACCGAAAACGCGCTGACAGCTCACCTTGTTATAAAACCGGAGCTATTACCAACCTTCAACACCATGAAGAAAGACCTGCGCCACCGCCTGCAGCACATGGATATTAACCATGCTACTTTTGAACCTGAGGTGGAGGATGAGGATTGCAAAGAGCTTAATTGCGACTAACGCCCCGTCCAATTAGCCCCCTTGTCATCTCGAACGAAGTGAGAGATCTTATACGAGCGCATTACGCCAATGCATTAACGCTAATACATAGTCCGGATGCAGCAGGACGTATAAGATTTTTCGCTACGCTCAAGAGAATAGCTCTCGCTCGAAATGACAAGGGGAGAAAGTAAAGCAGAAAAGCCGAAGGAAATCCTTCGGCTCTTCTGCTTATCAACAAATTGCGTTATGCTTTCTTTGCAGGTGCCTTTTTAGCTTTTGGTTTAGCTACAGGAGCTTCTTCAGCAACAGGGGCAGCTTCCTCAACAGGTTTTGCAGGCTCTTCGGCAACCGGTGCAGGCGCTTCAGCAGGATCAGGTTCATTAAAGAAAGGCTGATCCTTCAGCAACTGAAACCAGCTGATGATCTTTTTCATATCAGAGGCGTAAACCTTTTCTTCGTCATGATCGGGCGCTACTTCCCTGAAAAACGTGCGTAATACCTTACCGTCTGCTTTGGCATCAGGTACCGACGATGCATTTTTGATGCGTTCGAAAACGTCGGTTAGTTTAATATCGTCGTCTTCGCCAAAAATGGTTATCTCGTGCAACGCGGCAAGTTTGGCGGTTGATAAGTTTGCAACGAGCTTGGTTTTCTGCGCATCAAGGCTTTCTAAAATATAGCCGGTCTTGTTTTGCGCCAGCGCTTTCCATAATCCCGGTTTACCCGATACAGCTACAATTCCCTGTAAATTCATTTATGTATTTTAATGATGATCAGTGACATGTGAGAAAGAACACAGCTAAATACTGCCAACTCACAACTGCCAACTGCTTACTCTTCTATAACGTCTATTCCTAAAATTTTATCACCCTGGCGGATAGCATCAACTACCTCAACGTTTTCTACCACTTTACCGAAAACCGTGTGGTTACGGTCTAAGTGTGCAGTATTTTCACGGCTGTGGCAGATAAAGAACTGCGAACCGCCGGTATTACGGCCTGCGTGAGCCATTGACAATACACCGCGATCGTGATACTGGTTGTCGCCGGTAAGCTCGCAATCAATTTTGTAACCCGGACCGCCAGCGCCTGTTCCGGTTGGATCGCCACCCTGGATAACGAAATTAGGGATTACGCGGTGGAAGGTTACGTTGTTATAGAAACCCGATTTTGCCAGCTTCTGAAAGTTAGCTACTGTATTTGGTGCGTCTTTGTCGAAAAACTCAACGGTCATGTCGCCTTTTTCGGTTTTGATTATTGCTTTGCTCATTTTTTTAAAAGATAGATGGCAAAGGTAATAAAAAAGGTAAAAGGAGGAAAGGCGAAAGCTGAAAGGTTTTTGTTGAAGATAAAGGTAACAGCTTTTGCTGGTAATACTTATTGTGTTTATTCGTTACATTTGATTATGAAGCAGTCAAAACACTTTTCGCCTTTTTTCAAAAGCCTTTTGCCTTTCGCCTTTTGCCTTTTGCCGCTCTTCACAAGGGCTGCTTCGATATTGATCCCGATGGACGAAGAGCAAAAGGACCACCTTAAATCGTACGGCATAGCCTTCTGGACCTTAAAAAATGGTGAGGAAATTGACTGGCTGCTTAACTACCGTGGCGGCAGTTTCATGTTGAAGTATGATAAAAAGGTGGAGGATGAGTGCAAGATCCGCGGCGTGAGCTATGAAGTGCTGGCCGATGCCAAGGTTGATCAGATACTGAAAGAGGTAAGCGATCCGTCGGTAAATATGGACGTAGTGAAACTTGAAAAGGCGCCTAAAATGGCAGTGTATTCTCCCAAAAACAAACTCCCTTGGGACGATGCCGTTACCCTTGTTTTGAAATACGCCGAAATCCCTTATGATGTTGTATACGACGAAGAAGTAATTCGCGGCGACCTGCCTAAGTATGACTGGCTGCATTTGCACCACGAGGACTTTACCGGCCAGTACAGTAAGTTCTACGGCGCCTTCCGTTACGAGCAATGGTATAACGATGACATTCATATCCAGGAGGCGATGGCACACAAGCTGGGCTTTAAAAAGGTATCACAAATGAAACTGGCGGTGGCCCAGCATATCCGCGATTTCTGTGCGGGGGGCGGCTTCCTGTTTGCCATGTGTTCGGGTACGGATACTTTCGACATTGCACTGGCGGCTGCGAATACCGATATCTGTGAGCAGATGTTCGACGGTGATGCGGCTGACCCGGGCGCGCAATCAAAACTGGATTTCAGCCAGACGTTTGCCTTTCAGAATTTTACTTTGGATATGAACCCCATGTCGCACCAGTTCAGCAATATTGATGTGACAACTACGCGGCAGGTAGAGCGGACAAGGGATTTCTTTACCCTGTTCGACTTTTCGGCCAAGTGGGACGTGGTGCCGAGTATGCTCACCCAAAATCATGACAAGGTGATCAAAGGCTTTATGGGGCTTACAACTGCCTTTAACAAAAGCCTGCTGAAACCTGGTGTTACCATTATGGGCGAAATGAAAAGCAATAACGAGGCCCGCTACATTCACGGCGAATATGGCAAAGGCCAATGGACATTTTACGGCGGCCACGACCCCGAAGACTACCAGCACATTGTTGGCGACCCTCCTACCGATCTGAAACTGCACCCCAATTCCCCGGGGTACCGGCTGATCCTGAATAATGTATTATTTCCGGCCGCGAAGAAAAAGAAGCAGAAGACTTAATTATTAGTTGCAGTAGCGGTGGTGAGTAGCAGTATTAGAACAAGCAGCAAATTTGTTGCTTGGCGTGAAGTACAGTATGGCGTCAAAAGTGGCAATGAAGTACGCAAAACAGTAGACTGCTAACCTCCACTACCACTAAAAGCTAATTAAACAGACTGCTACTACCTCCTGCCACTTCTTACTCAATTATAGAACGTCCACGAGATCCCGATCTTCAGCATGGCATCCTGCTGCGGGTAGCGGTTTACGGTGTAGTAACCTTTGCTGAACAGGCCCTGGTTGGCATAATCGTACATCACAAACAGGTTGGTTCGCTGCAGGGTGGCTTTGAAAAACAATGTGGCTACCGGGTATGATGAAAAACTTACGTTAGGACCGTTATAAAATTGCCCGAGCCCCGGAGCGTAGGATGGCGCGGTGTAAGAGGTATTGTAGCGTACATCGATACCGATATTTGAGTATAGTACATTAAACAGCAGCGCTTTGTAGTAAATGCTGGTATAATTGTAAACCTGCGGCGTACGCAAGGTACTTTCGTAATCGGTCTTCTGGTAAACAAGGTAATCGTCAAAGTGCCAGCGGCGCCAGGCTATACTTTTCCCTACGCTTATTTTAAGCAGGTTGATGGCCGAGCCAAACTGTGCCGGGTGCGCATCGATGCCGTTTGGCTGTGCAGCAAAGTACAGGTAATCATTGATCAGGAAATACTCCGCCTTCACGTCAAGTTTTAACGGTGCGTTTATGTAATAGAATGACAGGCTCGTGGTCTTCTGTTTATTAAACTTATCGTGAAAGATAAAATGGTTGGATACCCAATCGGTATAAATTAAGGGTGGCGTACTGCTTTGAGAATAGCCTTCAAGGATGATCTTACCGGTTTTGTTGTCGCCGGCCAGTGTCAGCTTTGCATCATACAGGAAATCGCCGAAATCGCGCCCCTGTGCAATTTGCTGTACGTTGCCTTCCAGCATGGCCCGGTCGCTTAACTTATAGCTTAGTCGTCCTTTAATGGTCAGGTCCTGGAACGATGTGCCCTGCTGCTTCAGCGCCTTTACCACACGGGTACCATACCTGTCGAGCGTGGTATCACTGATGTATTGCCGGTAACTATAAATATCCTGTGTGAGACCGAGATCGAGCTTCAGCTCATTTTTCTTTGCCTTTTCGGCCTTACTTCGCAGGTAAAAACTATAGGAAAAATCGTTCTGCAGGTGCGTGACCTGCAGCGAATCCCTCGACCGGTTCGTCGCAAAATAATAGTCCGGGAACACATTGTAGGTGTCGTTGCCGTTTTGCAGGAACTCATATTTGGTCGATTCGTATTTGAACGTGTAGGCTACCCGCTGTGTAGGCAGTACAGTTTTGTTTTTGCCGGAACCTGCGCTATCGATATGACCTATATAATAGTAGTTTTTGAGGTAGATAGATGACCCGGCCCATTGTTCAAAAGCCGAGGGCAGGCGTACCTGCTCAGAAGTTTTGTCGATAGAACCTGTAGTGAATATTGAATCGTTACGGATCGATCCGGTTATCGGTGCTTTCAGGTTATTGTAAATAATATTGCCTAACAGGTTATACCGCTTGCTTTTAGACTCATACCAGGCAAAACCTGCAGCGTTCACATCACTCACATTCTGCGCCAGCACATTCTGGCTGCTGTAATATCCCCTCGACCCGATAAAATTCAAATTGAACCCCACATTCAACTGCGGATTAACGTTCTGCGAGTGCGTTATTTTAAACAACTGCTCCTTTACACCCGTGTACCCTACCAGGTAAAGATTAGTGAATGCAACTCTTGCACGGTAATAATTGATATTTTCGGGCCGGAGCATGTAAGGGTCAAGCTCATGCAGGCCGGTTTCAAAGCCGATAGTACGCGATGGTTCGAACAGCAGGCTTCGGGCTGATAAGCCGGTGTTTCCCAAACTGATCTTTGGCGTGCGCGGCTGCAGCAAAGGGCTGTAATTCTCAAAATTATACAGGCCGGTATCCAGCGGAAAAAGCTGGGTACTATCGCGCAGAAAACGCTCGTTGGTTACCCTGATGAATTTTGAGTTGAATACTACACTATCTTTCCGTCTTTCTGTTTTTTTTCGCAGAGAATCGAGCTGCTGATCGTCGGTAAGTTTTTTGCCGGTGGTAGCAGTATCGCGCGTATTGATACGCCTTGGCGTACCAGGATAGTTGTTGTTGCCAGGCTGAATTTGCGCAAAAGTGGCCTGCACGCAAACGCACAACACCAGCACCAGGATATATTTCAGTTTATCAGGCATTAAAAACCGGCTATCAATTCTTTCAATATTAACGTCATTTTTGGTTCGGCTTCATGAGCCACCGCCAGGATCTCTTCGAGCGAGGTCGGGGTTAATACCTCCGGAAAACCTTCATCGGTTAATACCGATATGGCAAATACTGTGAGGTTCATGTGGCGGGCCACAATCACTTCGGGTACGGTGCTCATTCCCACCGCATCGCCGCCAATAATGCGCAGGTAACGGTATTCGGCCCTTGTTTCCAGGTTCGGACCTGTAACCCCAACATAAACTCCCTTATGGCAGGTGATATTGTTGGCCTTTGCAATATTTAAGCCCTTGTCAATCAGTTCCTTTTTGTACGGCTCACACATATCCGGGAAACGCGGACCAAGCTCTTCCTCATTTCTTCCGGTCAGCGGGTTTTGCGGCTGCAGGTTAATATGATCTTCAATGATCATCAGGTCGCCCTTTTTGAAATCGGGATTCAATGAACCGCTCGCATTTGATACCAGCAGGGTTTTGATGCCCAGCATTTTCAGCACACGTACCGGGAAGGTGATCTGCTGCATGTTGTAGCCTTCGTAATAATGAAGACGGCCCTGCATAGCTACCACCTTTACACCATTAAGCAATCCAAAAATAAGCTTACCGGAGTGGAACTCTAAAGTAGAGATCGGAAAATCGGGGATGTTAGAATACATCAGCTGCTTTTCTATCTCAATTTCGTTCACCAGGGCGCCGAGGCCGGTGCCTAAAATTATACCTACTTCGGGTTCAAAATCGCCAATGCGGCTTTTAATGTATGCTGTGGTTCGTTGTATGCTCTCTAACATAATCAATAACAATTTTATCAAACTGACTGCCGCTGCCGTCTAAAAATTCAACCCTTATCGGGATTACAAAAACGGGCAGCGTACCGGCATCCGGCTCACCAGCGTTCAGCCAGGATTCTTCTAAACGCTGCGCATCCTTTTCTGTTGTAACAATTAATTTTTTTTGTGAGGGATGGGCGGCGTATTCAGCAGCAAGTTTACTGATATTTTTCGGGGTAAAGGGGTGATGATCGGGATAATTGTGATGAACGATGTGCAACGTGAAGCTGTTCAGGTATTTCAATAGCGGCTGCGCGTTGGCAATGCCGGTAAGCAAAAACACGGTGCTATCGTTGTCAATATTTACCGGCGCCGTCTTTCCCGCCATGGTTTCAAGGGGCTGATAGGCTATCGACGTAAAGAACAATTGCTGATATGGCAGCGGCTCGATTTTATAAGCAATGGCCGTTTTTTCTTCTGCAGATAACACTGCCGGACATTTACTGATGATGATGATCTGCGCACGCCAGCGGCCGTTCATGGGTTCGCGCATGTCCCCGGCGGGCAATAAAAAGTGCGGCTCGTTGATGCGGTTATAATCAAACAGCAGGATGCTCAGGCCCGGCTCAACAGCGCGGTGCTGATAGGCATCGTCCATCAGAATCAGATCATGATCAGGCAGCAGGTTGTTAATACCGGTTACACGGTCTTCGCATACGGCTACGGTAATATCCGGGAATTTATGTTTGAACTGGGCCGGTTCATCGCCTATTTGGGTGGCAAGTGAATGGTGAGTGGTGAGTGGTGAATAGTTTTCCTCTTGGTTCCTGGCTCTTGACTCTTGGCTCTCTCTTAAAAGGAATCCCTTCGTTTCCCGACCGTAGCCACGACTAAGCGTAGCGAGTTTGTAATCAGATTTTAACAATCGGATGAGGTATTCCGTCATCGGGCTTTTACCGGCTCCGCCGACTTCCAGGTTACCGACAGAAATAACCGGTTTGGTGAAGCGGTAGCTTTTAAATAGACCCGCATCGTAAAACCAGTTGCGCATGATGACGACAAGCCCGTAAAGCAGGGAGAATGGTAAGAGCAGCCAGCGCAGGTATTTCATATTTGGCAAAGATAACCGGGATTAGTGGATTTTGTGGATTAACGGGAAGGGAAAATAAAATGTGCGGTGTTAGGGGATTACAAATATCTGTCATTACGATCCGGGATTGAAAATCCGGATTAACGGAGCGTATTTGTTCTACAAAAATTCCTTAAAATCAAGTTGAATATACGATAACATTAATTTAAAAATTTAAGCAGGCTTAAAAGTTATAATTGTTTTATTAATTATTTTGAATTGTTAAAGATTTCAATATTTTTATAAGTAAATACCTAAACGCAACTCAAATGAGATCATTGGCTTTCTTTTCACTTTTATTCTGCTTTTTTCTGTCAACTGTTTCAGGGCAGGAGATGTCTGTTAAATTTGTTTGTTATTATGGAGAAGGTAGTCACCCTGACTTAGCGTGTATGCAAATGCAACATTCATTGATGGGGCCGGCAAGCGCAGAAGATGCATTAAGAAAAGTTTTAAGGCCATTAGGACTCGCTCCAAACTTCGTAATGGTGCCCTGTTCTAATATACAAAATTGTGCCGCGTTAACTTTGGCCGATGGTTTCAGATACATTGTATACGATTCCTATTTTATGGATCGGATTGCACAATCCGCACAATCCGATTGGACCAGTATAAGTATATTTGCTCATGAAATCGGGCATCATTTGCAAGGTCACACATTACGGGGCCGAACGCTTGAAGAATCACGTATGATGGAATTGCAAGCTGATAAATTCTCGGGATTTGTTTTGGAAAAACTTGGTGCAAGTTTAGCCGACGCGCAGGCCGCTATGAACATTCTCCATCATCCAGACCCCGACACCTACTCAGATCATCCTTCTAAAGATAAAAGATTAAAAGCAATTGAAGAGGGGTATAACGATGCCGCGAATATAAATTCGGTTCCGCCTCCCTCGGTGCCTGATGGCAGTATAAAGAGATCAGACGCTGTTGGGATGCATAATAATGATATTATCAGAACTGAACAATCATTAATTTTAAAAGATTCGTGGAACAAGGGCTTTAATTGCAGGACTGTTTGTTATGGGCAGGGATATTATTATGCCTTTATGGAAAAAGGATTTGGAAGCTGGCAACAGTTCACTACCAATACAGCTTTCCCGGAGGACGTTATTAAAGATACCTGGAAGCAAAAAGGAGACGGTACAATTATCTCGAGTGTGAACTTTATCAACAATACATGGGCTGTAACGATGACTAAGTTGAGTAACTCTTTTATCAGCCAGAAATATTTGCAGAATAATTCGTTTCCAACTGATGACATTAAAACAGAATGGAACAATAATTACAGAATATCAGATATGGATTATGGCAATGGTAAATGGATAATCATAATGAATAAAATTTGCGCGGATTTTAATATTTCTGAACAAATGTTTAATAACTATCCTTCATTTCCGGAAGAGATTATCAGGAGCTATTGGAGTAACGGCTATTACATAACAGTGCTGAAATATTTAAATAATGCATGGTATTTGGTAATGTCAAAATATCCAGGCGGGCATGCTTTACAACGCTATAACAAGTCACCAAATTTCCCGATTGATGATCTGATCAAAAATGATCATGAGGGGCTTATTTTTTCATCTGTGACATTTGGGAGCGATATATGGGTAACGGTAATGAATGGGCAATAGAAATAACTTTTTTTTTAAAACTTTAAGACTATTCCAAAAAAGGTTCGACGTAATTTCGATGCTGTGAATTTTTCCTGTCCGGAACTATAGTTTGCTTGTAAACCATCTTGTTTCGGCTGTATATAACCGAAATAAAGGTCAATCAATGACGCAGTCTGTCCAGGTAATCCCGTCGGTAATCATCCATAAAATCTCCCAAATCCCGGTTTTACTTCAATATCTCCCCTACAGGCAGCAGCTTTTCATTAACCTTGCCGTCAATTACCGATACATAGTAAGTGTTGCTCTTTTCATCACAGGCCACTGATTTGATGTATTGTTCGTTTTCAAAAACGATGCCGGCAGCGTCGTCAATGGCATAACCGGGACTTAATTTACCTTTCAGGATGTTTTCGAAATATAGCGGTTTACGCATCGGTTCGCTGTGGTAATGCGGGCAGTGGCTGGTTTGGATAAAGCCGAGGCATTGCACGATGGATAGATCTTTTGGCCTTGAATCGGTTGTGCCGCCCTGGAACCAGCAAAGCGAACCTGCGCTGCCGCCGGTAAGCACAATGCCTTTGTCGTATGCTTTACGTAAGACTGTGTCGATGCCCTGCGCTTTCCAGATGGCCATCATATTAAGAGTATTGCCGCCACCAACCACTATGGCATCCATACTCAGCAGGTTTTCTTCGAATGTTTTTTTATCTGTGTACGATGCCACATAAGTGCGCTGCACGTAGGGGCGCATAGGCAGGTCCTCGCAGGTGGCGTACCAGGCGGTGATGTAATTGGCATTATCGCCTGTTGCAGTAGGCAGGAAACATATTTTGGGATTGCTTTTTTTGGTGAGGGCAATTACATAACGCATAAATTGCTTATTGTAACTGCCGCCATAAGCAAAAATGGTACGAACAGGCGGAGTTTTCACTTTTGAAGCCATAGCGGTAAAACAGCAGGTAAATATCAGGGAAAAGGTGAATATTCTTTTCAACTTAAATAATTTTGGTTTTAATTGGCGGCGCTTAGATAAGCGGGCGACAATGATAATAAAAGATAGCAGAATCTGAAAGTCAATTTGTTAAGGATTTACCTGAAATTGATCCCGAAATTTTCAAAGGGAATTTGTAACATTGTTGTGCCGGCCTATATCTAATCATCATAAAAAACAATAACACAGCCGACCGGCATCCATAAATCCAGAAAATATCATGAAAAAAATATTAATAGCGCTCACTCCGTTGGTATTGCTTGCAGCATGCAGTAACCCTCCGCAGCAAAACAATGTGACCATTCAAAATAATGTGGCCGCAGGTTTCGACGTGAATAAGCTGGCTCAATTCGTTAAAAACAGTACTGATCCGCAAACACTGGAAAAAGCCATTAATAATCCGGCTAACCAGATCAATAACCTTGATTTGGATAAGGACGGCAATATCGATTACCTAAAAGTAACTGAAGGCGAAAACAACCAGCTGAAAGTGGTCGACGATATCAGCAATTCAAACTCTGTAACCGTTGCAAGCATTAACGTCGACCCGGTAAATAACAATACTGCCAATCTCAGCATCCAGGGCGATCCGAGCTACGTAGGTTATAACAACTACTATCACTCGTCATTCTCGTTTACCGACTTTTTGATCATGAGCTATTTCCTGCGGCCGCATGCTTATTACGTGCCTATGTATCATTACGGTTATTATCCGTCGTACTATACCCGCACCCGTACTTATACCACGTTCAGGCCAACTACGTCATCGTCAATGTCGTCGAGGACGTATAACCGCAGCAGTTTGAGCAATTCGTCACGCTCGCAGCGGTCGTTCAGCACCCGCAATTCCAGCAGCAGGGTGCGCAGCGGCGGCTTTGGCAGCAGCAGTTCAAGCAGGTCGACTTTCCAACGGTCAAGCTCAAACCGTTCAAGCTTTGGCAGAAGCAGGAGTTTTGGCAGAAGGAGATAACCGGTCACACTAAACAAACCCCATTTAGTAAATTCAATTCAATAGAAAACCATGTTCTTAACACCAGATAAAATAAAGACTTACAGGGCAATCGTTGTTTTAAACGAGATGCTGAATACCGACCGTTTATTCCAGACCAGTCTTGCCGGCGATGACCGCGCGCTTGAACCGCTGTTTAACGATCTGCGCAGTAATGGCTATACTATTATCTCAAACCAGGCGTACAAGGTTACCGCGAAAGGCCGCGAGATCTTCGATACATTCATGAAGCGCTACACCGAATACCTTAAGGTATATGATGTGTATTCGTTCGTTGACCTGGAAAAAGGCGAATTTGCCTTTGCCAGCTACTATGATTTTGAAACCGATGACGACTGGTTCAATTATACCGACGATGAGCGTTTCGACGACCTGCGCATTGCCGTGGCCATCTTCAAAAAACTGGACCCGGCCGAGATCGTTTTCATGTCATTCCTGAACGAAAACAGGTTTGGTACCGATGAAGGGGGCTGGCAGAATTTTGTAATGTCGAACGAACCGTGGGATGAGATAGAAGAGATCTGCCACACCGCCATTAAACCGGAAGAAGTTGGCGAGGATGCCATGATCGATATGATCAAACAAGGCTCGCAGCTAATGTTAGACTTGATGAAGGAAGAACAGAATCGCAACCAGGGCGGTGGAGCTACAAGTGGTTATACTGCCGAAACTTATACCGTTGTGGAAGAGGAAACGGTTGATTATTACCAGCCTTATTATTATGATCCGTTTTATATTTCTCCAATTTGGATGGTGCCGTTGTTTCTTTGGTAGTTAATTGGTTCAGTGGTTCATTAGTGGTGAGCATTTCGTTAGAGACGCGATGCATCACGTCTCTACGTTTCCTCCCTCTTTGTCATTTCGAGCGATAGCGAGAAAACTTAGACATTCTGCAATCGGACTATACATGGTGTAAATGCATCGTCCGATTGCATTGGCGTAAATATATAGTTCACCAGGTTTTCTCGCTATCGCGCGAAATGACAAACAGGGGAAGAAAAGAGCTTAAATCACCATCCCCTACTCACTCCTCAACGCTTTTATCGGGTTTGCTATTGCCGCCTTAATGGATTGATAACTCACCGTAAACAATGCAATTAAAATAGCTGCGATACCCGCTCCGGCGAAGATCCACCAGGTGATGGGCGCGCGGTAGGCGGGCGAGAATTCTTCCAGCCATTTATTCATTCCCCACCAGGCCACCGGTGATGCTATGACGATAGCAAGTGCCACGAGTTTTACAAAATCCATCGACAACAACCTGATGATATTCTGAACAGTTGCGCCCAATACTTTACGGATGCCGATCTCCTTGCTGCGCTGCTCGGCCATGAATGCGGCCAGGGCAAATAAGCCCAAACAAGCAATAACAATAGCTAACACTGCGAAACTGGTAAAAATGTTACCCATACGCTGCACATCGGCATACATAGCGGCAAAGCGCTCATCGAGGAAAGCGTAACGGATTGGCTGGGATGGCGATGCCTTTCTCCAGAGCGATGAGATCTCTTTGACAGTATGCTGAATATCGCCGCCTGCGATCTTAACAGATACAATAGACGGGCTTAATCCCTGGTAAAGACAAATAGGCCCTATTTCCGACCGCATCGATTCGAAATTAAAATCCTGTACAACGCCGATAATACGCAATTTATCGTCGCCGTGGGTAATGATCTTGCCTATGGGGTTCTTGATATTCAGCGTTTTGATCATTTTTTGATTGACGATCACGGCTTGGGGATCGCCCTCGCCGGGCGGAAGGAAGTCGTGCCCCTCAACCAGCTTTATGCCAAAGGTTTTCAGGTAATCTTTATCCACTATCCAAAACTGGCTTGATGCGCCGGCTTCCAGTTTCGACTTGCCTTCGTTATACAACATATTGCCGTTGCGCTTGGTGCCATTTATTGGCAGATAATCACTTATCGAAACATTTTTTACAGCCGATAATTTGAGGATATCCTGTTTAATGTTACGCACGCCGTCATCGCCCAAAGTGTTGGCTCCCTGTAGCATCAATACCTGGTCTTTATCAAAACCTATCTTACGGTTAAGGATAAACTGCATCTGGTTATAGATAACAAAAGTACTGATGATGAGAATGATAGAAGTAGCGAACTGAAAAACCACCAACCCGTTACGCAGCATCGAGTTCTTACTGCCCTGGCTGATAGAACCCTTCAATACGCTGGCCGGTTTGAAGGATGAGAGATAGAACGCCGGATAAATGCCCGCTGCCACGCCAACTGTCACAGCAGCGCCAACAAGCAGTGGAATAAACCAGATCGTATTTAATGGCATGGTCAGTTCTTTCGAAGCAAGCGTGTTGAAATAGGGCAGCAGTACCCAAGCCAGTATAATACCGGTAATAAACGATAACACGCTGTACAGCATGCTTTCGGCCAGGAACTGGTTGATGAGACTGAACCGTGTAGATCCTACCACCTTGCGCAATCCTACTTCCTTAGCGCGATTGGCCGATTTAGCGGTAGAAAGATTCACGAAATTGATGCAGGCAATGGTTAAAATAAACCCGGCAATTGCGCCGAAAAGCCAGATAAAACGGATATCGCCGTTGTCAAGTCCGTCCTGTATATCGTACGATTTGAGGTGAATATCCTTCACCGGCTGCAAACTGTATGATAATTTTTTTAGTTCGCTTTCGGCATTTTTGAAGCCGATGCTATTTAAAGCGGGCAGAAAATACCGTTTAATTACATCATCGCTTATCTTTTTTTCGAGCGCTTTCGGGTTAGTGCCTGGTTTAACGAGGACGTAAATTGGGTAATTACTGGCGTTCCAGTTGGTTTGCTCGCCCTGGTAAAACTCAACACCTTTAAGCGTGAGGTAAAAGTCGTACTGCAAATGCTGCGTTGGCAATGGGTTTGCCATCACAGCGCCTACACGGTATGGTTTTTTGAGGTCGTTGTTCAGGTACAGGATTTTTCCTACCGGATTCTGGCCGGGGAAATACTTATCGGCTTTGCGTTTGGAAAGAACCAGCGTGTTTGGTTCTGTAAGTGCGGTTTTCCGGTCGCCGTAAACCATCGGGGTTTTGAATATGTCAAGAACTTCCTGGTCGGCGTAGCAAAAACCGGTTTCATGAGTGTTCTCCGTTGCATTGCTCGCGCGCACTTCATTACTGCCTGCTTTTTCAAACAGCGAGTTGGGCATCAGCCTGCCGGAGGTCTCAACTTGCGGGAAGTCGGCTTTAATAGCTTTGCCCATTGGCGCAGGGTAATCCGTACCGCGTTCAACCTTGCCATCGTGCGCGTAATTTTCAATCACGCGGTATATACGATCGGCATCCGGATAGGCACGATCATAACTTGCCTCGTTCCTGATATATAAACCGATGAGGATACACGCAGCGATGCTCAGCGCAAAGCCGCCTATTTTTATGGCTGCATAAAACTTCTGTTTATTCAGCTGCCGCAAAGCGATCTTTAAATAGTTCTTTATCATTTTATTGATCATTGGTTCATTAGTTCATTGGTGGTATGGTTTCATTAGTTTATCGAGGGGTCTATCGGCTTGCTGCCTGGATAACTAAGGAAATAATCGTCTCCGATTTCCAGGCGCCAAGTCCCAATAAACTAATGAACCAGTTAACTAATGAACTATTCCGTTTTCAAACTTTTTACCGGGTTTGCCAGTGCGGCTTTTATGGCCTGCGTACTGATGGTTAACAGCGTGATAATTATTGCCGCTGCAGCAGAAATGATGAACACGCCCGGCCCTATACCGATCCGGTAATCATACTTCATGAGCCATTTTTGTAAAAAGTACAGCGCTATGGGCGATGCAATGATACAGCTTATTATCACCAGCACCACAAAGTCTTTCGACAGCAGGATCCAAACCTGGGTTACAGTTGCGCCTAAAACTTTCCGCACCCCTATTTCCTTGGTACGCTGCTCGGCTACGAATGCCGCCAGGCCGAACAATCCGAGGCAGGAAATAAATATGGCAAGCGCGGCAAACACTCCGGAAAGCTTACCCACCAATTCCTCCTGGCCAAACTTTTGGGCATATTCACTATCCACAAAATGATAATCATAAGGATAGGCCGGGTTGTATTTATTGAATATCGGGGCCAGTTTTTCGATGGCCTGGTGAGTGGATATATTTGGCGCAAGGCGATACAACATATTGCTGCCTCCACCGATACCGAATGTAGTGGGATCGGCTTTCTCATAAGGAGAGTTCATTAACGCATCCTTCACGATACCGATGATTTTAGCCTGCTGCGTGCCCCTGGTGATAGTTTGCCCGATAACCGGATTTTTGAGGCGCAGCCGGGCTACTGCAGCCTCGTTCATAATGATGTTCAGACTATCGGCATTTGAATTCGGGATGAAGTCCCGGCCGGCAATCAGTTGCATGTTGAGCGTTTTGAAATAATCAGCCGAAACAAAAATAAAGCCCATCTCTACGGTTTCGCCTGGAAACTTGCCAGGCCATTGGTCTATATCGCCGTGAGAATCAACCTCGGTAGCCGGGCTCGATGCCGAGGTAACCGATTTAACCACGCCGCTTGCCAGCAAATCGTTTTTCAGGGCGGCGAAATTGCGGTGCAGGTCGTCGTTCAGATCGGTAGCCATCAGGCGGTTGATGTTATAACCGGTGGGTCTGTCTTTTGCGTACTGCACCTGCCGGTAAATAACAACCGTGCTGATAATAAGGGCAATTGAGCAGCTGAATTGGGTCACCACCAGTATCTTCCTTGAAACCGAGGCTGATTTGCCTACCTTGATAGTTCCCTTCAATACCTTAACAGGATTAAATGACGACAGGTAAAATGCGGGCCTTGCACCGGCCAGCAAGCCCGTGATAGCGACGCCTGCGGCCATAATGAGCCAAAAAATTGCGCTGCCGTACGGAACGGATAGTGTGGTGCCGGTAAGTGCGTTGAATGCAGGCAAAACCAGCGAAACCAATAACAAAGCCAGCACAAATGAAAAGAAAGTAATAACCGCCGATTCGGTCAAAAACTGGAAGATCAAATCCTTACGCCGCGAGCCAATGGCCTTACGTACACCTACCTCGCGGGCGCGTTTTTCAGAACGTGCGGTAGAGAGGTTGATGAAGTTGATGCAGGCTATAAGCAGCACCAATGCACCAATGAGGGTGAAAATGCGCACATAATCGATAAATCCGCTTAAGGCCTTGCCGTTCTTATATTCATCAAACAGGTGCCAGTCATGCAAGGACTGCATAATCACGTTCGAATTCATAGCGTTCCTGCTGTTGGTTTCGCCTTTTTCGATATCTTTTATTTTGCGGGATACCTGTGCGTAGGTAATACCCGGTTTTAACTGCGTAAAAATTCTGAAGCCATTGTTGCCAAAACTCTGGCTATACAAAGGCTGCAGATTTTGAACAATGGCATAATAGCTGAACGGCAAAATATATCTGAACTGGAACGATGAATTGGCAGGCAGGTCTTTCAGAACGCCTGTTACCTTCATATTGTCCTTATTATCAATCTTCACCAGTTTATTCATCGGGTCCTGATCGCCAAACAATGCTTTGGCCGTTGATTCGGTGAGCACAATAGAATAAGGCTGCGTTAAGGCATTGTTTGCTTTTCCCCGGATTAAAGGGAACTGAAACATCGTTAAAAAATCGCTTCCGGCCTGTAAACCGTTCTGGTAAAGTTTGGTATTGCCTGCCAGCAGCCCGTGCGCGCTTCCCCAGTCGGCCTCGGCAACATACTCGATATCCGGAACGTTGTGCCGCAATACATCTGCCAGTCTCAGCGAGGTGGTGCTAAACGTCAGCGTATCGCCGTTGCTGTTAAAATTGCGGCGCACCTGGTAAAGCCTGTCGCCGTTAGGCAAAAACCTATCGAATGAGTACTGATAATTTACCCATAAACCTATGAGCAGGGCCACCGCCATCCCGGCAGCAAGGCCAACCATATTCAATGCGCTGTAAACCTTATTGTTAAGGATGTTGCGCCACGCGATTTTGAGATAGTTTTTTATCATTTTTATTGGTCAATTGGTTCACTTGTTCATTTAGTTCATTGGTGGTATGGTTCATTAGTTGATCGATGGATTTATTGACAATTTTGTTTTATAGTTTAAGGAACGATCCGTTAAATTTCCAAGCGCCGGGTCCTAATGAACTAATGAATCAGTGAACCAATGAACTATTCAGATTTCAAACTTTTTACCGGGTTCGTCAGGGCGGCTTTGATAGCTTGCGAGCTTACAGTTAATAAGGCAATTATTGCTGCTAATGCCCCGGCCATGCCGAACATCCACCAGGCCAGCGGCACGCGGTAAACAAAGGCCTGCAGCCATTTGCTCATGCCGTAATAAGCTATCGGCGTAGCTAATATAAATGAGATGATCACCAGTATTAAAAAATCTTTAGACAACAACGTTACAATGCCCGATACACTTGAACCTAATACCTTGCGGATACCGATCTCCTTGCTCCTTTGCTCGGCGCTGAATGCGGCCAGGCCGAACAAGCCGAGGCACGAGATCAGGATTGCGATAAGCGTGAATGAGTTGATGATCTGCGAAAGGATAATCTCGGCCTGATATTGTTTCTGCACCTCGCTATCCAGGAATGTGTAGGTGAAAGGCACTTGCGGCAGGTCTTTTTTCCAGAGCCCGGCAATCTTACTTAGCAGCGTTTTGTAATCCTTGCTGCTTGTTGATACCACCATGCAGTTGAAGTTTCCGGGATTATTGTCATACACCAGCATAAACGGCCTTACATCGTTATGCAGCGAGTTGTAGTTAAAATCCTTCATTACCCCGGCAACGGTTACATAAGTTACCGGCTGATTGCCGTAGTGCTGGTAAAGCTTTGCGCCCACAGCATTCTGGTCGTTAAAGCCAAGGCGTTTGGCCATGGTTTGGTTAATGAGCACTTTGCCGGTATCGTTCTTCATAAAATCGCGGCCGGCAAGCAATTTGATGCCATTTGCCTGTCTGAAATATTCGTCGACGATGATGTTCTGCGCATCAACGGCTGTAGCCATGTTGCCGCCTTCCGGGTAAACGCCATGATCGTGCGGAACAAACTGGCCCAGGTAATTGTCGGCGCTGCTTACAGTTTTGACATCGGCCAGTGCGCGGAGATCGTTCGTTAACGATGGCATTTGCTTTACAGCATCGTCGGTGTAAAAATTAAACACTAATTTCTGGTTCTGATCGAACCCAAGATCTTTCGACTTGATAAAGTTTAGCTGACTATATATGATGATGATGCCTGTGATAAGCACGATAGACAGCACAAACTGGAACACCACCAGCCCGCGGCGAATGCCCGCAGCCGAAACCCGGCTGGTAAAGTTACCCTTGATAACCTTAATAGCCTCGAACGCAGACAGGTAAAAAGCAGGATAGCTACCAGCGACAAAACCGGTAACCAGCACCAGCCCGCTGAGCATTAACCAAATGCGGTAATCGGCAAACACAGACAATTGAATGTTGCTGTGCGTTATGTTGTTGAGCGATGGCAGCAGCAGCGCCAGCAGCGGCAAGGCTATTGCAACGCCAATGAACGACAGCAGGAACGATTCGCCCAAAAACTGTTTGATCAGATCGTATTTGCCGGCGCCTATTACCTTACGCACACCAACTTCTTTGGCGCGTTTCGATGCGCGGGCGGTAGACAGGTTCATGAAGTTGATGCAGGCCACCACCTGGATCATTATAGCTATAACCATCAATATGGTAAGGAACGAAGGGTCGGAAACTTCGGTAGGTTCGTGTTCATAGCCGCCGGTGGTATGAATTTCGGCAACGGGCTGCAGGTGCAGTACTTTGGTCATCCCGAGGGTTTTCATTTCCTGTCCCGCATTTTTATCAAGGAACGCCGGAAGTTTTTTCTCCAGCGCTTTGGCATCGGCGCCGGGCTTAAGTTTCAGGTAAGCATAAAGAAAGTTGTTGCCGGCCCACTCGTTGTTAAGTACCACAATGTTAGTTCCGGCCCCGCTTCTCATATTAATGAACATATTGGCCTGCAAGTGTGATTTGCCAAGGCTTTCATCTACCACGCCCGTCACCCGGAAATCGTGCTTGCCAAAGCCGTCATTTATATTGATAAACTTTCCTACTGCAGACTCAGTACCGAACAGCTTTACAGCGGTCGATTTGAGGAGAACGATATCGTAAGGATTGTTTAGCGCATGCGGGGCTTGTCCTTCCGCAAAATGGTAATTAAAAATGTCGAAAAACGTAGAATCTACGTAATATGCCTTCTCCTCGTAAAAAGACTTTTCCTTATAGCGCAATAAGTGTTGCTTCACACCGAAGCCTTCAGGTGCAAACACTCTTGTATAGGTTAATACTTCTGGAAAGTTGCTTTTTATTGCCGGTGATATGGGCGGCGATGATGCTGCGCCGTGATGCTTGTCGCCCGTAAGACCAAGATCGGTGGTGATGCGAAATATGCCGGCTACGTCTTTATGCTGCTTATCGAAGCTGTACTGATCCTGCACGTAAAGCAGGATGTAGAGGCAGCAAAGCGTCCCGGTAGCTAATCCGAAAATATTGATAAAGCTGAAGGTTTTGTTCTTCAGCAAAAAGCGGAAGGCGGTTTTTAAATAACTTTTTATCATGGTTGATAGTTCATTAGTTCACTGGTGTCACCATTCGCTATAGTTTGACTAAGAAGGTGCCAGTTTTTTATTTAGCTGATTTTTAGTATTTTATATTGATTTTAGGTGATGTTTTTTGTCCGGTTATGATACAGTGGATGTCCGGTTATGGGGTGGTGGCGGCGTTAAAAGCGGTGGGCTGAGCGCTTCCTTCCCTGGGGAAGTCCCAGGGCGGGAATCGCACAAGGGCCGCGCTTTAAAATCATTAGCCGTAAACCCAACTTACAATATTTTTTATCCAACCAATTTTTTACCTTTAACCAAACCCGCCATTATGAAATCCAAACTGCTATTCTTCTTACTAATCATCACCTCCGCTGCCTTCGCACAAACCGATGCCAAATTGACTGCCAAGTTGCAGGAAGCTATTAAAGGTTTCAACGGGCAGGTGGGCCTTTATGTGCATAACCTGAAGACCGGCAAAACGGCGGCTATAAATGCTGATACCTTGTTTCCTACCGCCAGCATGATCAAGGTGAGCATACAATGCGGGCTGATGGATAAAATAGAAAAGGGCGAAATGCAGTACAATCAAAAACTGGTTTACCGCGATTCTCTTTTGTATAAGGGTGAGGATATTTTAGGCTCGTTTAAGGATAGCGATACCATTGAGGTAAGCAAAGTAGCACTGCTGATGATCACCATGAGTGATAACACTGCCAGCGTTTGGCTCCAAAAGCTGGTGGGCGGCGCGTATATTAATAACTGGTTGGAGCAGAACGGCTTTAAGGTGATGCGGGTAAATTCGAGGGTGGCGGGGCGTGAGGCTATGCGTAACCAATACGGGTGGGGTATTACCACGCCGTATGAAATGTGCCGCCTGTTTACGATGATACGTGAAGGGAAGGCCGTGAGCGCCGGGGCCAGTGAACGCATGTACCGCAATATGGGGCGCATTTTTTGGGACGACAAAGCTATTTCGCAGATCCCGCCGTATATACAAACCGCCTCCAAGCAGGGCGCTCTGGACGATTACAAATCAGAAACGGTAATGGTGAATGCGCCGCATGGCGATTATGTGTTCTCCGTAATCACCAATCATAATAAAGATAAGCGCTGGACGGAGGATAACGAAGCTGTGGTTTTTATCAGGAAGATCTCGGCATTGCTATGGCATTACTTTGAACCGGGCTATAAATATCAGCCGCCGCCGGGGATGGATAAGTATATGAAGGATGAGTGATTTGGCGAGTGGTTAGTTAAATGGAAGCTCAGCAATGCGGCACCACAAGTTACGTTGCGCTAAACTCAGGGCAGCAAAACAATACTTACATTAATGTAGTCCCATTAATAATCTGTAGTTTTTTTTGACGTTATTAGCGATAAAGCGATTCGCTGAATTTTATAATTAATCAAATGAAGAAAAGCCTGTTCACTATCACCTTTTGTTTCCTTTTATTTTCATGCATACGCTTATTCGCGCAAGCCGGCGAGGGTAACTTTTATACCTCCTTCGATAATACAAAAATATATTACGAGGTGAAGGGCGACGGCTTCCCGGTGATATTGATCCACGGATTTTCGGGAACGGGACAGGGTTGGAAGAACTGCGAAGTTTATAATGATCTGCTGAATGCGGGTTATAAAGTGATCATATTAGATCAACGCGGAAACGGGCAATCGGATAAGCCGCATACGGATGAAGGCTACTCGAACGATGCCGAGGCGAAGGATATTATGGGCCTGGCTACCTTTTTGAAGTTAAAAAAATATGATGCCGTTGGCTACTCGCGCGGATCGATCATTTTATCGCGGGTGATGGTACTTGATAAACGCCTGCATAAGGCAATTATGGGTGGTATGGGCGATGCTTATACTAACCCCGAATGGCCGCGCAGGGTACACGCTTATAAAGCCTTAATGGGCGATACCAGTTTACATGATGTAGATGATATGGTGAAATATATCCGCTCGCAGCATTTTGACGAGACCGCCCTTGCACTGCAGCAAAAATGGCAGCCATCTACCAGTAAAAAAGAGCTGGCAGCCATACGCATCCCGGTGCTTATCATCCGCGGAACGTCTGACAAGGAAAACGGTTCGGAAACAGGATTGAATAAACTGATCCCCCGCTCGTCGTTAAGTTATGTGCCTGGAAATCATAATACGGCTATCAGGAATATGGAGTTTTCTGCCGCGGTAACGGGTTTTTTGAAGGATTGACCGGCCGCCGGTAAGCCATTCTTCCGCAAGCTATTAAAAGGTTAATTAAGTTGCTTTAAAACAATACTTTCCCTTTTTCGCTTTTATGGAAAGTATGAATAAAGTTTTCCCGACCGCCCTTTGTATTTTACTGCCCTTTGCGCTGTGGGCTCAAACACCATCAGACACTGCCAATATTAAGGTTGATACCACAGGCCAGCGCGACCTGCTGGATATTGCTGTAAAGGTTTTTAAGCTGAAACCACGTAAAAAGAATACAGAGAAAAAGGAAGTGTATTTTTCGATCCTGCCTTTATCAACTTCGGTACCTGGTGGCAGCAAGGCGCTGGTTACTTCAACCACGGCCGGCTTTTATCTTGGCGACCGTAAAACCACCTACCTGTCCAGCGTAACATTTGCGCCATATTTTAACTTCAGGGGAAGGTATGGCCTGCCGGTGCATTCGAGCATCTGGCTGGAGAATAACACATACAACATTCAGGGTGATACCCGTTTCCTGGTTTACCCGCAATACACCTGGGGACAGGGCGGCAGGAGGCCCGAGGGTGATAAATTACTCGTCAACTTTAATTATATCCGTTTTTATCAAAGCCTGCTTTGGCGGGTGGAACCCTATTTTTACATAGGCGGCGGTATCAATATGGACTATTATTTCAGCATCAATACCAACGAAAATGTGAACCCTGTACCGCTGCAGGATTTTACGTTATATCCATACGGTACTGCGGGTACGCATAGTTTTTCTTCGGGGCTAACCTTTAACATGGTGTATGATAGCCGTCAAAACTCCATTAACCCGCTGCCGGGTATGTTTGCCAACCTGATCTACCGGCATGATGCCAGCTTTTTAGGCAGCAACGACAACGCGCAATCACTCTACCTCGATTTCCGTAAATATATTTCGCTTACTACCGACGGGCCGAAGAACGTTATTGCCATGTGGGCTTACTACTGGACCACCCTTACCCGCGGTACACCATTTTTAAACCTGCCCGGCATAGGTAACGACCCCTACCAGCGTTCGGGACGCGGCATGCAGCAAAACAGGTATCGCGGAGAAGGCCTCGTGTACTACGAAGCCGAATACAGACGCGACATTACCGCCGATGGCTTGTTTGGATTTGTGGTGTTTGCGAATTTCAATTCGGCCAGCGAACCGAATACCCACCGGTTTGCATATATCAACACGGCGGCCGGCGGAGGGCTCAGGATTAAGTTCAATAAAAAGTCGGCCACCAATGTTGCGATAGATTACGGTTTCAGCAAAGGCTATAACGGTTTGATAATTGGACTGGGCGAAGCCTTCTAACGTAATATTTTTATTATAATAATAATTTAAATACCTAACTATGAATAAATATATTAGATTTACGTTGATTTGTGATGTTTTATTACAGTGAACGCTCTGTAACATAGTTAGCCGTTACTCCCCGTTTTTCATCTTTTTATTTTACCGGTTTTTAATCAGGATTTAATGGCAAAACGCATTTTAGTACTGGACGACAATCAGGATATCCTGGATATTGTTCATGAAACGCTTACTTATGAAGATTTCGAGGTGCGCAGCACTTCGAACGGCGATGCCGTTATCCCTATAGCAGAGCAATTTGACCCTCACCTGGTGATACTTGACTATCGCGTATCGGGCCTTAACGGCGGGGAGCTTTGCATGCAGATCAAATCGCACGAACAATTCAAGGATATTCCCGTCATCATTTATTCAGCCTACATCAGCGATAACAGCGAACTGTTAGGCTACGGCTGCGATGCCATCATCAACAAACCATTCGACCTGAATGAACTGGTTGAAAAGGTGAACAAGCTGCTCTGATACCGCGCTTGCCGCCACATCATTTTGGGTATTAATTTCGGATAATCTATTTTATAAAACTTTCAGAAATTCAGCTATAAATATTAATTTCGGGGAATAATATCTCTCATATATTTTGGAAAGAAAGAAATTCAAATCGGAAGATTATCACTGTAAAAAATGCGGCTCACCTTTTCACTATCAGCAACGCCGCCCCTGGTATATGAAAATGGTTTCCTACTTTTTCCCACTGCGGAGGCTTTTCTGCGCCAAATGCAAAAAGTCGTCGTACGTGTTCCTTAAAAAGGGTATGGTTTAAACACCGCCTGTAAAACTATTACACACAGTTTATTATTAAGTGTCCTTTTTAATACTTGTTTTTTTGACAATAGTTCAGAAATGTGAACACAAGTATTAAAAAATATGCGCTGTTACGCTTGTACCGTCTTGATAAGCCGAAAACGAATTATATAGTTATTTACATAAAAAGGGGATTTTTCAAGTACGAACTACCGAATTAGTTATGCCTGCTGTGGGGATGTTAATAAAAATGGCATTCCGCAATATAAAATATGGTATAGTAATTGCACCTGCTTTAACCGGTTTTAAATTTTATTTGCTTATACAACAAATAATTAACGGCTTAAACGCTTTTAACTATTTAACCTTATAATAATTAGTAAAATGAGAAGGATTTTAGCGGTGGACGATGATAAAGATATATTGGAAGTAATACAATATATCTTAGAAGACTCGGGTTACGAGGTTGTGACACTTTCTGACGGTCACTATTTGTTTGAGAAAATCAATAACTATCATCCTGATCTGATCCTGATAGACATTATGCTGGGCAACATGGACGGGCGTGAGCTTTGCAAAGACGTAAAAACGCGCCTGGAAACACGCAAGATACCGGTTGTTTTGGTGTCGGCCAGTCACAATGTAGCCGCTACGCTTAACCAAACAGGTGCGCCTGATGCCTTTCTGGCCAAACCTTTCGATATCGACGATTTGTTGAATGTTGTAAAAATGCAGCTGGCAGCTTAGGCCAGTTGGCAGTTTTAAGTGTGCAGCAGCAGACGTCAGTTTCTAACACCTGTAAAAATTAATATTAATCATCAATCTGTCGTTATTTTACTGCCAATTGAAAACTGGCAACTTACTTCACTCCCAATTCCTTCAATTCCCTGTCAATCTTCTCGTTCCATTTTTGCTGTTCGGCGGTGTTGGTGCCGTGTGCGGTTTCGGTATCGTATTGTTTTTGCAGATCGTTCATTTCGCGATAGGCGTTAAGGTACGCTTCGTTGATGGGACCATCGTAATTTTCGGGCGGCAGTTTGCGGGCCCTTATTTTTTGCTTGAAATGCTCGGCGGCAATTTTTACAATGTCGAAATGCCGCTGCTCGTGATTTAACGTGTAAGAGGTTTGTGCGCCGGGTTTCGCCCAGGCGGCACTTTTGGGCAGGCATGCTTTTACGGCGATATGCAGGTTAACCACGCCCTTTATCACTTCGGCATGCTCGTCATAGCCGAGGGTGGGAAACACTTCGGCCTCGTAGCGGCTGGCAGGTATTTTCGACTGGAAATCGGCCCAGGTAAGCGGGCGTTTGGAGCTGTAATAAATGCTGTCGCCTTCGGCTTTATCGTCATAGTCGGAGAAGGAGACCATAACGGCGTGGGCCAGTTTAATATTGGTCCCTGCCTGTTGATTCATCCAGGTATCAAGGTAGCTCAAGCCGTTAACGAGCACCCGGCGGAGGGTTGGTTCGATATTTTGGGTTTGGGTGATGTCGCGATTGTAAACGGCGCTGCCGTTGTAGCTGGCCAGCGGTAATACATCCAGGTCCTCGCCCCTGTCTATTCCGAAAGAAAAAAATATATTTACGTGCCCCTCTACCCTGTTGCCTGTAAGCGCGTTTTCTTTGATACTGATCTGTTTAAGACTTATGACCAGGGGTCGCAGCGTTGTGTTGCGCGGCAGGTTATGCTCAATAAAATGTTTAACGGACGATATCGCGCCGTTCTGCAGATCGGTCGTGTACGTTTTTGGCGATGCGCCTTTGGTTGCTGGTGCGGCGACGAGTGAGGCTATTGGCGATTTGCCGGTGCGCTCATCGGTTATTTTGCTAATGTAATACACTTTGGGGGTGATGGTAAGGTGTTCGTCTTGAAGGATGATAGTATTGATGCCTTGGGGTGTTGTTTGGAAGGAAGAGAACGAGATTAAGGAAATTACAAGGGGAAAATACTTTCTGATCATTATTTAAATATAACGTTTTTGGATGATGGGTAGTATCTGAACCGGGATTAACGGGTTTGACAGATTAAAGGATGGCTATCAACGGGGGTCTGTAAGACCCCTGCTAAACGATCTTCACCCCTTGTTAACAATGTGCAAAGTTTTCAACACCTATACCATCTGTTATTTATAGGTCGTTAGCTATAGTGTTCTCCACAGGGTGTGAATTACTATTGTGGAATACCTTGTTAAGGTTTAGCTAATTTCGCAAATCGTTAGTTTGCTCTTTATGATAAAACTTAAATACATCTCCCTTCTTTGCCCCTTGTTTCTTGTTTTTGAAGCGCGTGCCCAGCAGAGTCCGGCGTTTAATGTTCAGCGTACTTTTCATGCCGCGGTTGAATTGCTGCAGAAGGATAAATTCGTTGCTGCTGCCGGGCAGTTCAGGCTGATTGAGGCTTACCGGGTACAAACCAGCACTCAACCCAAATTCGAATCGGAACTGTCGCTCATTAAAGAAAACGCGCAATATTACGAGGCTTTATGCGCGCTGGAATTAGGCAATGACGATGCCGAGAGCATGTTTCTGCGCTTTATTAAAGAGCACCCGGAAAACCCGCTCACCAAGCTGGCTTATTTCCAGATCGGTCGTTCTTATGCACGGCAGGAAAAATATACCGAAGCACTGAAATGGTTTGATAAGGTACAGGCGAGCGAATTGAGCGGCCGCCAGCTGGTAGAATACAAATTCCGCAAGGGCTACGCCTATTTCGAGACAAACGACTATAAGAGTGCCCAGCAGTTGTTTAGCGAGGTAAAGAACACGCATTCGCCGTTTACGGATGACGCTACTTATTACTTTGCCTATATCGCTTATCTGAATAAAGATTACCATTTAGCGCTGGTAAATTTTGAAAAGCTGAAAGGCAAAAAGAAGTTTGAAGACAGTTATCCATATTATATCTCGGCAGTTTATTTCCTCGATCAACGGTATGATGACGTGCTGAATTATGCCGTGCCTATCGTAAACAACACCCATCAGCAACACGAAACCGAAATGCTGCGTATTATTGCCGCATCGTACTTCGCGAAAGCAAATTATGATAAAGCTGCCGAATATTACCGCCGTTTTGAGGACCGCGATCACGGCAAAACCCAAAACACGCAGGACAGCTACCAGATGGGTTATACCTATTTTAAGGTGGGCAACTTTGCCAAGGCCGCAACTGAACTGGAAAAATTACAGGGCCAGGGCGATGTATTTAGCCAGAATGGTAACTATGCGTTAGGCGAGGTTTTTCTGAAGATGAACAACAAGCAGAGCGCGCGTAATGCATTCTTCGCCGCATCGAAACTAAGCTTTGACAAGCAGTTGCAAGAAGATGCGTTGTACCAATACGCCAAGCTGTCGTACGAGTTGGATTTCAACACCGATGCATTGAATGCAACCCGGTCTTATTTAAAGACTTATCCTAACTCGACCCGTACCAACGAGATGAAAACGCTGCTGGGCGAGGAATTGCTGAATTCACATAACTACAAGGAAGCGGTTGAGATTTTGGAACCGCTGCCTAATAAATCACCAAGCGCACTGGCCGCTTACCAGAAAGTTACCTATTACCGCGGATTGGAATTTTACAACGAACGTGCATTTGAGAATGCGATAGGCATCTTCCTGCGTTCGCTGAAAAACCCGGTGGATCACCAGATTGAGATCATGACCACGTACTGGATGGCCGAAGCCATGTACGAAGTAAGGAAATATGGAGAATCGGTACAGAACTTCGAAAAGTTCCTTGATTTTGATGGCGCGAGCGAAACTCCTGTTTACAATTACGCTAATTACGCGCTGGCATACGCTGCCTTTTATGGCGAGCAATACAAAAAGGCTACTGTTTATTTTCAGAAGTTTTTGAATGGCGACGAGAAAGACGCCGCCACAACCAACGATGCCATTACCCGCCTGGGCGACAGCTACTTTGTAATGAAGAACTACGGCAAGGCGATGGAATATTATAACGACATCATAGAGCGCCATGCCAAGGGACAGGATTATGCGTTGTTTCAACGCGGAATGATCCAGGGTTTGCAGGGCGCGCCTGATACCAAGATCAGCACACTGAACGACCTGCTTTCGAAATATCCGAACTCTGATTATGCGGATGATGCGTCGTTCGAGATCGCTTATACTTATTTTATTAAGAACGACAGTGATCAGGCCAAAGCAGGCATGCAGGCCATGATCAAAAAATACCCTACCAGCAGCTATGTATCGCGTGCGCTGGTGACCATCGGTCTGATCGATTACAACGCAGGTAACGACTCGCTGGCGGTAGAATCGTTTAAAGGGGTTATTAAAGACTACTCATCTACCGAGGAGGCTAAACTGGCGCTGAAACAGGTGGAGAAAATTTACACCGATAAGGGCGATGCGCAGACTTTCATCAACTACGCTGCCACTACCCCTATTGCCAATTATACCGCTGCCGACCAGGAAAATATTATGATAACCGCCGCCAATAACCTTTACGAAAAAGGCGACTGGCAAGGTACCGTAGGTGCTGTAAATGCCTATTACGATAAATTCCCGAGCAAACCGATCTACGAGAAGCAGGCCCGCTTTATCCGCGCGCAGAGCCTGGTGAACCTTGGCCGTACAACGGAAGCGGTGAACGATTATAATGTGATACTGAACGACTGGACGAGTCCATACACGGAACAATCGCTTATCAGTATGGCTAAACTGTACCTCAATCAAAAGAAATATAACGAGGCAATTCCCTACCTGAAAAAACTGGAGACCAACTCGGAATATAAGGCCGATTATACCTTCGCCATTAATAACCTTTTGAACTGTTATGCGCAGATGGAAATGTCGGACGACGCTTTGAACTACGTGAAGCTGGTTCGTGAGAACGAGAAAACGGCGCAGGAGGATAAGTTTAAGACAGGCTTATATGCCGGTCAGGCTTATTTGCAAAAAGGCGATACTACTGCTGCGGTGAAGGAGTTTAGTTACACCGTTACCAATACTAAAACGGTTGCCGCAGCCGAGGCCAAGTATAACATCGCCGAGGTTGAGTTTGAGCAGGGCAAATACAAGGCATCGCAGAAAACCTGTTTCGACCTGATCAAAGAGCTCCCCAACTACGATTACTGGGTAACCAAAACATTCATCCTGCTGGCTGATAATTACGAAGCGCTGAAAGACGTGTTCCAGGCAAGAGCGACATTGCAGAGTGTGATAGACAATTATAAAGGCGACGATGATATTATCCCGACAGCGAAACAGAAATTAGAGGGGCTTTCGGGCGGAAAGACTGACGATCAAACCACGCCGGCCGACAACAAGAAGCCGGCAGATGACAAGAAACCGGTGAAGAAACAGGATAACAAAGAATAAAATGAGACAAGCAATGAAATTACGCTATATATACACGCTGCTTACCTTAGTGATGGCTTTGTACATTGTTCCTGCTGCTGCACAAACAAAGCATAAAGCCAAAAAGCCAGCCGCTAAACCTGCAAAGGTTGTAAAACATACTCCCACAAAACCGGCTGCCAAAAAGCCCGCTCCGGCTAAAGTGGTTACGGTTCAGCAAAAGAACGCAAACAGCCTGGGCGACGCGATATCGAAGGCTGCTGCTGCCGATACATCGAAAAAAGGCGGCAAAGGGTATGATGCAGTGAATGGAAACCTGTCGGAAGAGATTGTGGTGACCACGGCTTACAAACCGGTACTGGCCGATGCGGTGAAGATCCGCCGTAACCCCGATCTGGAAGACAAAACGCCGTTTAAAGCGCCGCTAACCTACATTCCGGTTGATAAGCGTTTGGAACTGAATACCAGCATTAAACAGCTTGAACCGATGAAACGCCCTGCCGAACAGGATTCGGTACCGACGAATAATTACGTAAAAGCAGGTCTGGGTAATTTAAAGACTACCTACGGCGAGGCCTATTTTGCCAATGGCCGTGACCAGGCCCTGCAGATTGGCGGTTACCTGAAACACTTTATGCAAAGCGGATCGTTCCCCGACCAAAAATCGGCTAAGGAAGAGGTTGGCGTGTTTGGCAAGAGCGTTGGCGAGGTGAACAGTGTGAGCGGGCGCATTACCTATAATTACAACAGCAATCATTACTACGGGTTCGATATATACAACCCGCCCACAATACTGCATACCGATAAGCAGCATTACAGTACCTTAGGCGGCGAAGTTGAACTGGCCAAAAATTACCAGGATGTAGAGAACGACTTTACTTACGCCCTGAAACTGAAAGGCTACATCTTCAGCAACGCTTATCAAACCAAAGAAAATAATATTGTATTGTCGGGCTTTTTGAACCAGACCATTAAGCAATTCTATGTGGGTTTGGCAGCCTCGCTCGATCTGAGCACACAGAAGGATAGCCTGTATGATAATAACAACAGCCTGGTTAGGTTGAACCCTTACATTAAGTTCCAGGGCGATAATTATAAAATTGACGCAGGTGTAAACATTGTAGACCAGTTTGGGTTTAATACCGGGTTCAATATCTTCCCGGCAGCACGGGCAGAGTTGCAGGTAGTGCCGAAATATGTGCGTTTGTTTGTGGAGGCGAAGGGTGATGTAAACCGAACCTCGCTGCAGGAATTGTCAATGATCAATCCGTTCATCGGGCAAAACCTCGACATCAAAAATTCGAAAGATCAACTGGATATAGCTGCCGGTATTAAAGGAACCATTGCACCAGGCCTGGGCTTTAAGGTGACCGTGTTCCGCAACGAGATCAAGAACATGCCGTTGTTTGTGAGCGATTTCAACTTCGCAACAGGTTACAACAGGTTCAAGCTAATTTATGACCCGGGACGTTCGCGCGTTAGCGGCCTGAACGGCGAACTTGACTACAAGGCATCGGAAGATGTGGATGTATTCGGTCGCGTTGAATTTAAGGACTACCAGATGGCAACCGTTAGCGAGCCCTGGAACCTGCCGAAGTTTAAGCTGACCGGGGGTACGTCATTTAAAATAGCCGATCAGTTGACCATAACCGGTACACTGCTGTACCGTGGTTCGGTAATGGACCCGAATGTGCAGGTAGGTACTACAAGACCGTCGACCGTTAAATCGTTCGCTGATATCAGCGCCGGGGCGGACTATAAGATCAACAAGCAGTTCTCGGTGTTTGTACACGTTAATAATTTACTTAACGGCACCAATTCAACGTGGTTGTATTATCCTGATTACGGATTTAATATATTTGGTGGAGTAACGTATAGTTTTTAGGCCCAACCTTTACATGAAAGGGTTTGTTAGGAATGTGCCAAGGCTAAGGAGACTCGATGAAGTCTGAGAAATAGTTGAGACAATGCTATGAACACGATACCCCAAACGGGGTGTGAATGCAAATAAAACAGAAAAGGTTTCGGAGAAGCCACGTGTTTATAGAAAAAACGAATAACAACGGATCGGCTCCGTAGGAGCCTCCCGAATTAACCGATTTGAAAATTTAGCCAAAGGCACTTGTCGGCCTGCAATGATTGCTTACATTTGAAACTTTATAATAAAACGTACTTTTAGCGAAAATGAATTTAGCCGATTATTTAAGCGAACTATTAGGACAGCACGAAGAAGTAAGCGTGCCGGGCCTGGGCTATTTTGTGCGCGAGCGGGTAAACGGCTATTATAACGATAAGGAGGGCAGGTTTTATCCGCCGTATCACAGGGTAAAATTTATACAGGACCCAAAGAACGACGATACCTTTGCCCAATATGTTGCCGATAAAAAGAACATATCGCTGGCATCGTCGAAATACTTTGCTGAAAAATTTGTGGCCAAGCTGCGCGAACAGGCGCTGGCAGGTAAATATCTTTTTGCCGACCTGGGCTTGTTTTATACCGAGCATGAGCAGCTGATGTTTAAGCCGAACGATAAGATAGTTGACGATCCTGCGTTTTATGGCTTACCGGTTATCTCTGTTAATAAGCAGGGGCAAACGGTGAACGAGCAGTTTGCGAGGCCGGCATTTTCAAATCCTGCGGTTACACCAACATCTGCACCCGATCCGCGCCCCGTTGAGGCAGTGGTTGAGGAACCATATTACGAGGAAGAGGTGGAAAGGAGAAGAGGCCTGAGTATATGGATGATCATCCTGATAGCTGTTGTTGTAATTGCACTGGCTGTGTTCGGCGTCTATAAATTCTATCCGCAATTAATTGACAAGATAACCGGTAAGGCTGATACTTCGACAACGGTTTATCGCCATGAAACACCGGCAGATACCACAAAAAAAACGGCGGCAGCCCCCGCTCAGGTTGATTCTGCCAGAAAGACCGCACCGGTTACAGCATCGGCCGCCACTGCTGCAGATACCGCAAAACAGCCTCACTTTGAAATAATTGCAGGTAGTTTCAGGCGGATCACCAGCGCCAACGCAGAGATCAAACGTTTAAAGGCAAAAGGTGTGGAAGCGGTGATATCTACCGATGCGCCGGGGCCGCTTCTTAAAATAAACGTAGGAACCTTTAAAACTGAGGCAGAAGCAACAGCTGCTATGTCAGTTCTGGTAAAAGCGGGCAAGATCGCCCCTTACCCGAAATCAGATGTTATAACAATAAATCCTTAAAATGACTTTACTATTTATACAGGCAGTAACCGATACAGCACACAAAATTATAGACACGGCGGCCCAGGCGGGACAGCAATTGAAACAAACGGAAGACCTCCGCTTCGGCGACCTGCTGATCAAGGGTGGATGGGTGATGATCCCCATCGGGATCCTGGCGATATTGGGTCTCGTGATATTTTTTGAAAGGTATTTTACCATCCGCAAGGCATCGCGCAATGAATCGAACCTGATGATCCAGGTACGTTCGAGCATTGTGACCGGCAACCTGGAATCGGCAATTGCCATTTGCCGCAACAGTAATACACCGCTTGGCCGTATGCTGCAAAAGGGGCTGCTGCGCATAGGCAGGCCGATTAAAGATATTGAAGGCGCCATTGAGAACGTGGGCAAGCTGGAAGTTGCCAAACTGGAAAAGAACATCGGCATCTTGGGTATCGTAGCCGGTATCGCCCCGATGTTCGGGTTCTTAGGTACCATTGCGGGGGTAATCAAGATTTTTTATGATATCTCGAAGACGGACAACATCAGCATGGGCGTTATATCAGGAGGTTTGTATGTAAAGATGGTAACATCGGCGGCGGGCCTTTTTGTGGGTATCGTGGCTTATGTGTGCTATCACATTCTGAATATGATGGTTGATAAGGTGATATTGAAACTGGAGACCGACGCAATCGAGTTTATTGACCTGTTAGAAGAACCGAGCAAATGAATTTAAGAAAAAGAAAAAGAGGCGTTTCGGCAGAGGTACATACGTCGGCAATGAACGACATTATGTTCTTCCTGCTCCTGTTTTTCCTGATCGCCTCCACCGTTACCAACCCGAACGTGGTGAAACTGCTGCTGCCGAAATCATCATCGGGTAAGTCGATATCGAAAAAGACCATCAGCGTATCCATCAGCAAAGACCTGCAATATACCGTGAATAAAAAGGTGGTAGCGGTAACCGACTTGCCCAACGAGCTGGCCAGCTACAAATCGCTCACTACCGAACTGACCATTGTATTGAGCGTGGACAAAACGGTAGCCATACAGGATGTGGTATCGGTAATGGATGTGGCGCAGAAATTGAATATTAAACTGGTTTTGGCAACGGAACCGAAGTAGGACATAGTTGACGGTTCATAGTTCATGGTAAGAAATGGGCTATGAACCATCAACTATGATCTATGAACTAAACAAAATGAAATACTACGAAGAAGAAAATAATTATCCCAAAGCATTTCTGGCAACAGGTATTATACTTGGTGTGGTGATGGCTTTGTGTTATTTTATTGTTTTTCACGATCCGCCGATGCAGGTAGATGGCACGGGCGGCATATTGGTAAATTACGGAACGGTTGATGAAGGCACGGGCAATAATCAATCGAGTAAGGAAGAACCTTCTGTTGCCGAAAAAGCTAATAAACAGGCGCCTACCAAGGTAAACACCGCTCCTCCTACCGAGCAAAAAACACAGGACGAGAGCAGCGATAAGAAAGTGGTTACCCAGGATGCGGAAGATGCGCCTGCGGTGAATGCCAACCCGAAAACGAAGAGTCAGCCGGTGGCACCAACGCAGCCGGTTAAACCTGCCGCCAAACCTACGGTTAATCAGAATGCATTATACAAAGGCGCTACCAATAAAGGTGCGGGTGAAGGCGATGGCACAACCGATAAACCGGGCAACCAGGGCAGCAAGAATGGCTCTACGCTGAGCGACAATTACGGCAAAGGCGGTTCGGGCAATGGTTTGAATATGCCAAACTGGTCGTTTGTGAGCGCACC
>DATCQV010000197.1:0-21945 GCA_036569325.1 Mucilaginibacter sp.
CCGCCGATACCGGTATAGTGATGATCCACGCCCAGATGATGTTGATGGTAACACCCCAGCGCACGGCAGAGAGGCGCTTGGTTAAGCCCACACCGATAATAGAACCGGTAGTGGTGTGCGTGGTTGATACCGGGATACCGAACTGCTGCGTAAAGAATAAGGTTATGGCTGCGGCCGTTTCTGCGCTCACGCCCTCTAACGGGGTGATCTTGGTGATGCGCGAACCCATGGTTTTTACAATTTTCCATCCGCCCGACATCGTTCCCAATGCTATAGCCGAATAACAGGCCAGCGGGATCCACTCAGGCATGGTATCGCCCGATTTGATGATCTTAGCTGCTACCATCGTTACATATAAAATTCCCATTACCTTCTGTGCATCGTTACCGCCATGCGCAAAGCTTAACGCTGCCGACGATACCAGCTGCAGGCGCTTAAACCAGCGTTCGGCAACCGAAGGCCGGGCGTTTTTGCAGATATACAGAATAATGATAGTAACAAAGTACGCCACCAGCAAACCGATGACCGGCGCCAGCACGATATAAGCCAGGATAGTAAATATATAAGAGCTGTTAACCGCCTGCATGGCCCCGGCGCCGTGATAAAGCGCATTGGTAATGCCCGCGCCTGCAAACCCGCCGATAAGCGTATGCGACGAACTGGAAGGAATACCGAACCACCAGGTAATTAAATTCCATGAGATGGCGGCGATGAGCCCGGCAAGGATAACATGCAGGGTGATGAAATTTTCCTGAACGATCTTGGAAACGGTGCCGGCAACCTTATGTTCCTTCACAAAAAAGAAAACAAGGAAATTAAAAAATGCTGCCCAGATCACTGCCTGAAAAGGAGTAAGAACTTTGGTTGATACGATGGTGGCTATAGAGTTTGCTGCATCGTGAAATCCGTTGGTATAATCGAATAACAGCGCAAGAACAACAATAATAACAAGTATGGGTGTAATCATTCCTTACGCGTTTTTAACTAAGATCGATTCCATAACATCGGCGGCATCCTCGCACATATCGGTTGCGGTTTCAAGGGCGGCCAGGATCTCTTTATATTTTATGAGGCGGATAGCGTCTTTCTCATAAAGGAAAAGATCGGCAACGGCGCGGTCGAACACATAATCGGCCTGGTTTTCAACGCTGTTGATGCGAATGCACGAATCGGCAATGTTGCGTACGTTTTTCAGGTCTTTCAGTTCTTTAACAGCTTTTTCAAGTTCGACGCTGGCCTGCAGGGTAAGCTCAGACAGTTTGCGGATGTGCTCGTTATAATCGTCGATGCGGTACAGGCTCATACGGTTTGCCGAGCCCTGGATATAATCGGCCACATCATCGATAGCCGAAGCCAGCGCGTGGATATCCTCACGATCAAACGGGGTAATGAAGTTTTTGCCCAGCTCCAGATACACCTGGTGGGTTATTTCGTCGCCCTTGTTCTCAAGCTTATCTATCTGCTTGAAGAGTTCTTCACGGGCAACGGAATCGTTGGAATTTACGGCCTCAACCAAAATGGTCGACATGGTGACCACGTTGCTTGCCGCCTGTTCAAACAGCGGGAAAAATATCTTTTTGTCCTTTGGTACGAAGTATTGGAAAATGCTATTCAGAGACATATTCTTTGGAGATTTGGCCAAAGGTAGTCTTCCAATGTTAAGTTAATGTTAATTTTTAAGAACAGGTATGTTAGGCAAATGTAAACTCTGCTTGGATTTCTGCAAGGTGAAGCCAAAAGTCGACCCCAGACCTTCGGTGCTGCGCACATTAATGGTTTGCTCGTGCGCCTCTACAATGTGCTTCACAATGGCCAGCCCCAGGCCCGACCCGCCGATCTGCCGTGAACGGCTGGTGTCTGTCCGGAAGAAGCGCTCGAACAGCCTCGGCAGGAATTTTTCCTCGATGCCGATGCCATCGTCGGTAACCTCAACCAGCACCTGGTCGTGCAGTTCGAAGAGGCTTACCGAGGTGCTGCCCTCTTCGTTGCCATATTTCAGGGAATTATCGATGAGGTTCACCAGCACCTGGCGGATCTTCTCCTTATCGGCATTAACCAAAATAGGCTCATCATACTTCTGCTTGAAAATAAGCTTGATATTATGCTGGCGGGCCTTCAGCTCGAACGATTCAAAAACCTCCTTGATCAGATCATTGATCTTAAAGCGGGTGAGGTTTATCGGGATCTCGCCCGATTCCAGTTTGGAGATCTCGTCGAGGTCTTTGATCAGGTAGCTCAGGCGATCCACGTTCTTCGAGGCTTTCAGTAAAAACTGGCGGCACATATCCTTATCCTCAAAATCATCATCCTGCAAGGCTTCGATATAACCCTGGATAGCAAAAAGCGGCGTCTTGAACTCGTGCGAGATATTCGACAAAAAATCGCGGCGAAACTTTTCCTGCTTGCGCAGCTCGTCTATCTCGCTCTTTTTCTCTTTGGCCCATTCCTTTACCTCGGTCTCCACATCGTTAATAGGGTCGGCGCTTACGTGTTCGCCCAGGGCATCGCGCAGGTCGCGGCCCAGTTTCAGGTTATGGATGAGCTTATAAATGATCTTTATCTTGGAATAAACATATTTTTCTATCAGGTAATAGAACACCAAAAAGCTGGTGATGATGGTGATAAAGAAGGTAAGGGCTACATTATACCAGCTGTGCTGAAAGTACCAGTTCACCGCCGAAAGGGTTATAGCAACCGCCGCGGCATTAATTAAAACAAGAATACGCAGTTTCATAATCGTAAATATACGATTACTGTACGGACGATGCCCGCCGGGGGGAGTTATTAAATTGTTAAGCCCCCTTAATCCCCCTGAAGGGGGAGCTTGAAAAGTAAAACATTCCATTAAGTTTCCCCTTCAGGGGGCAGGGGGCTTTACTTAATTTCCGTATCGATGCTAACAATCACCTCGTCGCTCAGGGTGAAGCTGTTGCTGCCCACGCCAAAATCGCGGCGGTTAATTTTGAACGAGCCTTTAAAAGTTGTTGCCCCGTTACTTTGCGCAGCTGTAAAAGGAATATCAACCGACTGGGTTTTATTTTTCATGGTAAGATCGAACTTGCCGGTATAATTATCGCCGCTGCGGTGTTTAAAGGATGTTGATTTAAGGGTGATCTTAGGATATTTGGCCACATCGAAAAAATCCTCGCTGCGCAGGTGCTCATCGCGCGAGTTGTTATCGGTGTTTATGGTAGCCGTTTCAACCGAAGCCTGGATAGAACTACCCGCCAGATCAGCCGGGTTAAACTTTACATCGGCCTGCAAGCCGCCAAAACTGCCGCCCGTGCTGATGCCTATGTTTTTGATCTTAAAGGTAATAGCGCTTCGGGTAACCGTACTGCCGGCCAGCGTAAACGCCGATGCCACAACAAAGATCAACAACGCGGGAAACAGAAATTTTTTCATCGTACTAATAAACGCAAATTATTTAGAATGATTATAAATGAATTTGTTTTATGTTAGCCATGCAGGTAGCTTTATGGTTAAAAACCGGCATTTTTGATAAAATATTTGCATATATGCCGGTTTTATATCACATTTGTAATATGGATATCCATGATTGGCAAGAGCAAGCAAAGTGGTTATTGAAATCAGAATTAATCAGGAGAGGTTTATCCCATGATGATTTAGTTCTTCTCTTAAAAAATATTGGTGTCGACGAAACTAAAGCAAGTATCGACAGTAAGATTAGTCGCGGTTCTTTCAGCGCTATTTTTTTATTGCAGTGTTTAAATGCTATCGGCTGCGAGAGCTTTAACCCCGAAATTTCAACGATTAATTCGCTTGGTGAACCATTTATACCGTATAAAACTAAGAAAAACAAGAAAAAAGTCTATCAAAATGATAACTCAAAATAAAAAAAGTGGAACAAGATATATCGATATTTCAAATGCTAAGGTTAAGAAAACCGACAACTTCCCTGTTGTCAGTCTTTTTACCGGCGCGGGCGGCTTAGATATTGGTTTGGAGGAGGCTGGTTTTACAACGGCTGTCTGTGTAGAATATGATACTGATTGTCGAGAGACGCTTAGGTTTAATAGACCTGAATGGAGATTGTTTGAAAGCGGGATAAAAGTAGAAGATGGAAAATTTGTTAATAGAGTTCCCGGAGACATAAGAGACATAGGGGTTAATGAGTTAATGGAATTTGCAAATTTAGAAAAGGGGAAGGTGTCGTTGGTTGTAGGTGGCGCACCGTGTCAACCATTTAGTAATATAGGGAAAAAGCTCGGCAAGGATGACCAACGAAACGGCGACCTATTTCTCGAATTTGTTCGGATGGTTAGGGGGGTGGAGCCAGAAGCGTTCATTTTTGAAAATGTTGTAGGTATAACCCAAAGCAAACATACAGATGTTATCCAATATATGGCAGATAAATTTAGAGGCTTAGGTTATGGAATATCTCATACTATACTTAATTCTGCAAACTACGGAGTTCCGCAACGTCGAGAGCGATTTTTCATGATCGGAATAAAAGGAGTGGAAAATCCTGCGTTTCCATTTCCTACGAACTTTAAAGATGAAAAGCATTATGAGTCTTTCATTCGAGATTTAGAATCAACACCATATAAAAAAATCAAAAATTGGGTTACTGTAAAAGATGCATTTGATAACATCCCCGAAGAAAGTGTACTTAGGCCCGATTTCGCTTTAATGAATATTTCTGAAAAGGTTATCGATAGAATGACTTATATTAAACAGGGACAGAACTTTAAAGCCTTACCAATGGAACTTCGGCCGGACTGCTGGAAAAACGGGAAACATCAAGGGAATGATACGTTTGGGCGTTTGATAGAAAGTCTGCCATCCGTTACTATAAGAACAGCTGGTTATAACCCTGCAAAGGGCATGTATATTCATCCTAATGAAAATAGAGGGTTGAGTACTATAGAAATGGCTGCACTACAAAGCTTCCCATACGACTGGACATTTAAAGTTAAAGGCAGGGAAAAAGTAACACTTGTTAGCGGCGGGAAACAGATAGGAAATGCTGTTCCTCCAGGTTTAGGACATGCAATAGGCTTGGCAGTGATGCAGCAAATTCTTATCAAGAATTCAAAATCTGTGCAAACGCAATCTGAGCTTGTTGCATAGTGTTTATTTCGAAAACATCATCTACTGCAGCCTGAGGAATGCTTTGAACGGACGTGATGCTGTGAGTCGCGACAGTTTTTAGAGCCCGCCTATCTGGTTCACCAACTTTTGTTGCCATAGCATAATATTTAATGCCTTTAGGATTTAATATCCATTCACGTGTTTGTAAATGAGTGTAAATGGCCTTCATTAAACTCCCTTCATGCGAAATCTGTAAACGACGGTCTGGACGAAATGAAGTCTTTACTGACATATACCCTATTATGTCAGTAAAATCACAACGATGTTCAAATGCTCTATAAGCAGAATCAATTTTTTGAATCGCTAATTGATCAATCGTATTGATCTTGCTTATTTGAGGGATAATAGTATTAACTAAGTTTCGGTCTATTATTACAAAGTCGGGATTTGAAGAAATCAATTGGACGGATGAGGAAATAAGGACCTTCTCTCTTAAATCTTGAATTAAGTTGTATAAGCGTTCGCTATAAAGCTTTGCGATTGCGAATTGACTGACGTTAGGGGTTAACAATAACAGGTTAGCATTTGGATTGTTTGCACAGTAGTTCCAAGCTGTAATTGCCAAAAGCCATTCGTACCAGTCGCCATGGACGTTATTAAGTGCATCTTTTGTAACGCTTGAATCTCTTTGATAAATAGCAGAATCAAATTCTCCAAATAAATGTATTACAGATTTTTCCGGCTCCGGCAACATACCGTTTAACAATGTCGTAAAAGCAATATCTTTTATGACTTGTGATTTATTGTCTACTATTCTTATATATGGCATAATATGTATTTACAAATTTGCTTATTTCTATTCGTTAATACAATTTAGCACTGTTTTAATAAAGGTAGTAAGTTAGCAGACCAGTCACCCTTTAACTCACATTGCCAAATAGTAATTATAGTCCAACCGATTTTACTTAAGGCCATTTCTGCATTAAAGTCGTTGGCGATATTCCGTTCTATCTTTCCCTTCCACCATTCTACACGAGTTTTAGGAAGAGTTGCCTTTTTACACCCTTCGTGCCCATGCCAAAAACATCCATGTATAAATATTACGGTTTTATATTTTGGTAAAACTATGTCTGGTTTGCCCGGAAGATTTTTCACATGCAGGCGATAGCGAAAGCCATTTTTATGCAGAAACTTACGCACCAGCATTTCGGGCTTCGTGTTTTTGCTCCGAATGCGTGACATATTATAACTGCGGGTTTCTTTTGAATGCACATCTGCCATCAAACAAAGCTACAATTTGAAATATACTATGTTTTGCTTAAATAACAGTAGCCTGATTGCAGCGTGCTTTAAGCTTGGGGTCGAACTTGGCAAAATTGCCAAGTTTCCGTGCGACGGCGGCCAGTCAATCAACCCTGCAAGCTCCAAATTACTAAAATTGATATTATTTGGAGCATAGCGGGAAAACTTTGCCAAGTGACATTAGCGTGAGTGCATTAGCGCTAATACATGGTATGGATGCAGGGAGTAAAAGTTTTCTCCTCGTTCCTCGTCGAAATGACATGATGGGGGAGAGGTAATTTAATCCATTGCTGCCAACTTAACGTCAGCTAATTTATCCCTTCCGATACTTCCAAACATCTTGCCACGGTAGTATGGTGGATGCCTAATTGCTTGCCGATCTGGCGGTTGGTGAGGCCCTGGCCGTGCAGGGCGGCTACCTCGGTGTTGCGCTGCAGGCGTTCTTCGGCGGTTGCCTGATGGAGGTGGCGGTATTCGTGATCGTACTTAAGGAGGCGGTAGTGTAAAAATCCATCGGTTTTTTGCAGGGTGACGAGGCAAACATTTTCGGCGCCGTATTGCTGGGCCGAGCTGCGCTGTTTGATCTGCTTGATGTAACGCACATGGGGGCCGGCGGCACTCTGGCCAATGGCGAAGGCGCTGTCGGCAAAGTTGATGAGCATTTTGCTGCCCTGCAGGTGGTTCACGGTAATGGGCGTTTGCTGGCCGCGCTTGGGGGTGTGGGCCAGCACCAGCACGCTGAGGCGGTAACGCCGCTTAAGGGCCTTGAGCATCTTCATAAAAGCTACGGCATCGGCAGAGCGGTCGGTTCCGCGGCACATGTAGGTGATGTTATCGATAATGAGCACGGTGGCGCCGGTACTTTCTACGGCCGAGCGGAGGGCTTCGGCCACGTATTCGTCGTACTTTTCGCCATAAAACAGGGGATTGTCGCCGTCGGGGTTAAACTGGCTGCGGTAAAACCGGTCGGAAAAGAGGTGTGCGCCGAACGTGCCGTCGTAATAACGGATCTGGAACTGTTTGGCGGTGAGCTCAAAATCTACGTAAAGCACGGTGGCGCATTCGTCCATTTTGTTGTAGAAAGGCTCTACGGTGTAGGCTTTGGAGAGGGTGTCGGCAATTTGCACTGCGAGGACAGACTTGCCGAGGTTGGTATCGGCAAACAGGATACAGAGCTCATGCTCGAACCAGAAGCTGCCGAAGAGCATGCGCGGCAGGGGCGTGGCCAGTTCCGACTCCATGAAACGGTTTACCGGATGGGTTTGCAGCAACTGGTGTTTGCGCGTGTCGAAACGCTCGCCGCTAAGGCCGGCCTTGAATTTGCGGTCGGAGAATTCGCGCGCTTCCTGGCGGAGCGCCTCGATGTTGGGTGGTCTGAATGACATAATGGGAAGGTTTTGTGAATATCTCTGTAAACATACAGATATTTCTTGATTTTGTCAAGAGGTGGTGTTTTTTAGTCTTGAGTCGAAAGTCCTGAGTCTGGAGAAGAGGAGACCTGAAGGAAGGAGTTGGTTTGGGAGATTTAAGTGAGGTGCCTGGGAAACCGCCCGGTAAGCGGCACGTTACAGTGGTGCAGGGTGGCGCGGGGTGGCACACCTGGTGGATGGCGGCGCACGCGGCGCGGGTGGCGGGCATATTGATTAGCCACCATCACCGCGACAGCGTGTATTAACTGATGTTATTTTTAAACTATAGCTTCACCTCGCCCCAACCTTTACGGTACTCCCTGCGGATGTACTGGTTAGCCGGTTCGAAGTTGGTGATGCGCATATTCTCACCGTCCCACTTTAACGCAGTGTAGCGGCCGCTGAACTTGTAGCCTTCCATATTGCCGTAAACAGGGTCGTTGCGTTTGATCTTTTCGCGCAGGTTGAAGGTGCGCAGCAGCAGGTTGCCCATCAGCACGGTTTCGGTTAGCGGGCCGGCGTAGCCTACAAACGGCGAATCGACCTCCATTTTGCCGTAGCCTGCAATGCTGGCATCTACCCATTGCCACCAGTGGCCGTCCATACCGCCTTCTATGCGCGGGTATTTGGCGGGTACGTTCACGTCTTTATTCTTATCCAGCGGTAACAAACGCGGGTGACTACCACCCCAGCCGCACGAGGCCTTACCCTTGGTACCGATAAACAGCGTGCATCCCTCAAAATCGTTTTCGGAGGAGATATCGCCCAGGGCTTCGTTCATGTTCAGGCTTGGGTCGAGCTCATCGAGGCGCTCGGGAGTAATGCCGCCGTCCATCCAGTACAGGTCGAGCGGTTTGCCGTTCTGCTGGGTGAATTTGAACTTGATAGAGCTGGAAACCGGGCCGCTTTCAGGATAAATGCCTTCCTTGAAAATGCCGCTGTAAACGGTGCTGGCGCTGCCCGATACCTCGGTTGGGTAACCCAGGCCCAGCAGCTTGAACGGCGGGCCCATAATGTGGCAGCCCATATCGCCCAGGGCGCCGGTGCCGAATTCCCACCAGCCGCGCCAGTTGAACGGCACCAGGTTATCAATATAATTGGTTTGCTTGGCGGTACCGAGCCACAGGTCCCAGTTCAGTTCCTTAGGTATGGGCGGACTGGTCTTGGGCCACGAAATGCCTTGCGGCCATACGGGGCGGTCGGTCCAGCAGTACACTTTTTCTATGTCGCCTAAAAGGCCGGCTTCTATCCATTCGCGCAGGATGCGCATGCCATCGCAGCTGGCGCCCTGGTCGCCCATTTGGGTAACTACCTGGTATTTCTTGCTGGCCTCGGTGAGTACGCGGGCCTCGTAAATATCGTGCGTAAGCGGTTTTTGCAGATACAGGTGTTTCTTCAGCTGCATGGCGCTCAGGCCCACAATGGCGTGGTTATGATCGGGAATGGCCACGGTAACGGCATCAAAGTGCTTGCTCTCCTTGTCGAACATTTCGCGCCAGTCGTGGTAAAACTTGGCCTTAGGAAATTGTTTACGACGGGGGGCGCCCATGCGGTCGTCCACATCGCATAAAAAAGCTACTTCGGCGCTTTTGCGGGGGTGGGTAGCGTAGTGGTGAATGTCGTTCTCGGCCTCGCCGCCGCAGCCTACGGCCGCAATGTATAGTTTATCGCTCGGGGCAGTGTGGCCCTTGCCCAACACGTAACGGGGCACGATGTAAAAACCTGCAGCCGCTATAGCAGCCTTCTTTATAAAATCGCCGCGGGTAATGCCGTTGGCGGTGGTGTTAGTTTTGTTTTGATCTTCCATTTGATTATCATTTTGGTTGACTCGCTATGAGCATCGTGCACGATGTCGCTTGGCAAGGCCTCTGCGCTCATGGTTCGACAGGGCTCACCATGACGCCCGGAATACCTTTTAGCCTTATCTTTTTCCTGTCGTGCCTCTTGATTCTTGACTTCCTGCCTCTCTCCCCTCTATTTCTTCAGCGGTTTAACAGCTACTTCCTTGAAGAACACCACATCATCATTGCCGTGGTTCTGCAAGCCGATGTAGCCCTCAATGGGTCGCGGGCCGCGGTATGGTTCAAAATCGAACTTACGGGCCGGGGTTGGCTGTCCTTCGGTATAATCAGTTACTTTTTGGCCGTTAACGGTTACAATGGTACGCGGGCCATCCAGTGTAATTTCCATCGTGTTCCACTCCGGGCCGGGTTTGCCGGGTTTGGCCAGCGGCTTGGTAAGCGAGTATAGGGTGCCGGTTACGTGATATTCGTCTTCTTTAGAGGTTTCGGGATGATTATCTATCTGCACCTCGTAGCCGTAAAATACCGGCATCCATTCTTCACGCGGCTCAATCGGTATACGGATAAATACCCCCGAATTGCTGTTAAATTTCTCCATTTTATACACCACGCGGATCACGCAATTGCTGAATTTCTCTTTGCTCCAGTATTCTAAGCCCATACCGCCGTGACTGCCCGTAAGACCGTCTTTAACATAGCGGCTACCGGGGCCAACATGTTTCCAGCCGTTGTTAAGGTCCTTCCCGTTGAAAAGCTGACGCCAGCCATCCTTATCCTGTGCGTTAGCGGTTGCGCCAGCCAGCAAAAACATTAGTGCGAGGCATGAAGGCATGCCAACGCGAAGCAAATTTTTAAAGCGTTTCATTAGATGTGGTTGTTAAGTTAATATTGGTATGACCAATGTAGGCGTTTTTTTTAACTGTTGCAATAACAGGGAAACAGGCGTTTGGAATATTGGAGGTGTGCTTACATTTATAACGGTTATCAACTGTAAATAAGTGAAATAGCAATTGTAATTATTTTGATAGAAAGAGTTGTTTAAATAACAATAGCGCTTTTCAACCAATCACTAATCCTCCCCAATCAACTAATAATTAAAATAAGGGGGTTGCTTGTGGCCCGCGCTTTTCGCTCATACGCCTGCAGGCCTAAGGCGCAGGGCCGGTATCCGCTGCAATCGCTAACGCGGGATAGTCTGAACCATAGTTTAGCTGATTGAAGGATGACAATCAATGGCCTGTGGAATTCGATAAATTCTTTAATTCAATAAATTCCGGTTCAGACACTTATATTGGCTCTCACAACCCGCTTGATCACATGAAACGTATAGTCACAATTATTATTTGTTTTTTAACGGTCCTTTCCACGCAGGGCCAGCATATCGTCATTCCTCAAAATCTGAAAATCCCTTTGGATTCGGCGCAAAAGGTTCAACTGAGCAGTTCGCTAAATAGCTTCATCAGCGATGGGGGCGAACAGGTCAGCACTACATTCATGATCCTGCCCGGTACCGAAAGGGAAACCGGTTTGCTTATTAATGAAATGAAGGGCATGGGGAAGAATGCTCAATTGAAAGACGATCAGTTTTACAAGCCATATCTCACCAACATAACCGACCTGGGTAAGAATACCTACGGCCTGCAAATAAGTTATATGGGCGTACTTAACGGAGCGCCTGTTGTGCATGCTTCATTTAAGCTGCTTACTCAGTTCAAGGCGATAGGGTTTAATTTCTATTCTCCGCTAAAGGAAAACACCGGCGGATGGAAAACAAAAGTGCTCGGCAGTATTACCTATCATTACAAAGACACATTAAGCATGACCGATGCCAAAGCCTACCGCGAGAGGATAGCACTTTACGATAAAAAGCTGAACGCCCCAACAGGCCCGATGGATGTTTATTATTGTGATAACTTTACCGAAGCGCAGCAAATTGCCGGCATTGACTACAAACAGGACTATAACGGTATAGCCTGGAACGAACTTGCGAAAGCCGATGGCGGGAAACTGCTGGTGGTGAACGGGTGGAACTCCTACAAAGTGCGCTTCGATACGCACGATCTTTTTCATGAGCGCTTACGGCTGGTAGTAAAGGCTTCGGTGATCAATCGGCCGGTGGATGAGGGCTGCGCTTACCTTTATGGCGGCAGCTGGGGCGTTTATAAATGGCCCGACATTCTCGCCCTGTTTAAAAAATACGCTGATGAGAACCTCAATACCGACTGGCTCTCCATATATCTCAACGAGAAAAACAAAAATTTCGTGGGAGGCAATACACCTTTAAAGATTTCCTACGCCATTAACGCGCTTATTGCCCGGCGATATGACAAAGCCCACGGTGTTGCGCCAATGCCCTTATTAACCTGCGGCAAGGTTGAAAAGGGCGATGAGAACTATTTTAAAGTATTGGAATCGATATCGGGAATAAACAAAGCGAACTTTAATACGGAGGTTTGGAGGCTGATTCGTGAATAGGGTTTAGAGTGATAGCCGGTTATCTATCCAGATCGTCATGCAGCAATAATAGGATGGTCGGGCAGGCTGCCGGCGTATTTTAACGCGGCTTCAATATCTTCGGCCTCGAGGTCGGGCATTTCTTGCAGTATCTGCTTTTGTGTAAGACCCGAAGCAAGGAGATCAAGAACATCAGCCACCCTGATTCGCATACCGCGGATGCAGGGCCTGCCGCCACATTGCTCCGGATTTGTTGTAATGCGCTGTCTCCAATTGTTCATATACAATATAACAATAAATTTAATCCCATTGCGGCAGTTGCATCGGCAGTATTAAAGCATATTTAAAACACAACCTAATCAACCCAATCTAACTTAATCAACCAATAACTAAAATAATTACCTTTGTATCCTCAAAATCAGAATACAGAATGTTTGAAAATCTTTCCGACAAACTCGACAGGGCCTTTAAGGTTTTAAAGGGACAAGGAACCATTACTGAAATAAACGTGGCCGAAACCATGAAGGAGATCCGCAAGGCCCTTCTGGATGCCGACGTTAACTATAAAACTGCCAAAGCCTTTACCGATGAGGTAAGACAAAAAGCCCTTGGCGAGAACGTACTGACCACCATTTCTCCCGGTCAATTACTTACCAAGATCATGAACGACGAGCTGACCGCGCTGATGGGCGGCAGCACAGCCGATCTTGAACTGAAAGCCAATCCAACCATTATATTAATTGCCGGTTTGAACGGTGCGGGTAAAACAACCTTTACCGGTAAGCTGGCCAATTACCTTAAAACCACCAAAAACAAAAAGGTATTGCTGGTGGCTGATGACGTTTATCGTCCGGCAGCTATTGAGCAATTGCAGGTTTTGGGTAAACAAATAGATGTACCGGTTTATGCCAACCTGGAATCGAAAGATCCGATTGCCATTGCCCGTGAAGGTATCGCGTTAGCTAAGCAGAACGGCAATAACGTGGTGATCATCGATACCGCGGGCCGTTTGTCTATCGACGAGGCTATGATGGTGGAGATCGAGAATGTGAAGGCCGCCGTTAATCCGCACGAGATATTGTTTGTGGTAGATGCCATGACTGGTCAGGATGCCGTGAACACCGCCAAAGTGTTTAACGACAGGCTCGACTTTACCGGTGTGGTGCTAACCAAGCTGGATGGCGATACCCGCGGCGGTGCGGCGTTATCGATCAAGTCGGTTGTAAACAAGCCGATCAAATTCATCGGTACAGGCGAGAAGATGGAAGCCCTGGATGTTTTCCACCCCGATCGTATGGCTTCGCGTATCCTCGGCATGGGCGATGTGATCTCCCTTGTAGAACGCGCCCAACAGCAGTTCGACGAAAAGCAGGCCGCCGAGCTGCAAAAGAAGATCCGCAAAAACAAGTTCGACTTTAACGACTTCTACAGCCAGATCCAGCAGATCAAAAAAATGGGTAACATGAAGGATCTGATGGGCATGATACCCGGCGTTGGCAAAATGATGAAGGACGTAGAGGTTGACGATAACGCCTTTAAAGCCATCGAAGCCATCATCAACTCGATGACCCCTTACGAAAAAGAAAATCCGGATGGCATTAACCAAAGCCGCAGGAACCGCATAGCCAAAGGATCGGGCACAAACCTCACCGAAGTGAACCGCCTGATAAAACAGTTTGAGGATATGCGTAAGGTGATGAAGCAAATGAGCAATCCGGCCGCCATGGCCAACATGATGCGCAGAATGCCGAAATAATTTCGGAGGTCTGATATTACCTACGGAACGTACGATATTAACTACGTTTACGATGCGGCAAAGAACCAGGTAATAAGCAAGGCAAGTTTTAAACTGACCAATCATGTAATTCCGGCAGCTAAATACACCGAGTTGCAGCAATACCCCGATGCCATAGCGAAAGCCCAAAATAAAAAGCTGGTGATAAAACACAAGGCGTAAATTTGTCCTGATGATATTCAGGCTTGATGAACGTTTGCTTTTTCCGGACCCTGAGCTGGCCGAAGACGATGGTTTGCTGGCTGTTGGCGGCGATCTTTCTACAGAACGCCTGCTGCTGGCTTACCGCAACGGCATCTTCCCGTGGTATGGCGAAGACGAGCCGATATTATGGTTTTCGCCGCATGAGCGTTTTGTATTATACCCGGACGGGCTTAAGATATCAAAATCGATGCGGCGGGTGCTGAATTCAGGGATATTTGAAATTACGGTTGATGAGCGTTTCGGCGATGTAATGGCCGCTTGTTCGGTAATAGGGCGGCCGGGTCAGGACGGCACCTGGATTACAGGTGATATGATAGCTGCTTACACCGAACTTCATCGGCAGGGTCACGCACATTCTGTTGAGGTGTGGCACAACGATAATTTGGTTGGCGGCCTGTATGGTGTGCAGGTGGGTAATGTATTTTGCGGCGAAAGCATGTTTAGTCTTGCGTCAAATGCTTCTAAAACCGCGCTCATCCATTTGTGTAAAAGCGGGCCATACCAATTGATCGACTGCCAGGTGTACACGCCCCATCTAGAATCGATGGGGGCCAGAATGATCAGCAGGGAGATTTATATGGAAGCGCTTGAAAACGCCGGTGGATAAATGAAGTTTAATTCCCGCTAAAAAATGCCGTAGTTTGTGGCTTGGTCATGGAAATTCAGAAAGAACGCATCATATTAGGCATCGACCCGGGTACGGCGGTAATGGGCTACGGCCTTATCAAAGAGGTGGGCAATAAGATTGAGCTGATTAGCCTCGGCGTGGTGAAGATGGATAAAATTGACGACCACATGCTGAAACTACAGCGCATCTTCGAAAAAACGGTAGCCCTTATAGACAATTACCACCCCGATTGCCTGGCCATCGAAGCTCCTTTTTATGGTAAGAATATCCAGGTGATGTTAAAACTGGGGCGTGCGCAGGGAGTTGCCATGTCGGCAGCGTTATCACGCAACGTTTCTATTGCCGAATACGCACCGCGTAAGATCAAACAATCCATAACCGGCAACGGTAATGCTGCCAAAGAACAGGTGGCGGCCATGCTGCAAAATCTATTGAAATTTACCGAAACTCCCGATTTCCTCGACGCGACGGATGGGCTTGCCGTTGCCGTATGCCATTCTTTTCAACGCCTGCCAACAGGAAAGTCCGGCAGTAAAAAATCATACTCCGGCTGGGATACTTTTGTGAAAGATAATAAGAATAGGATTGTTTGACTTTGATACGCGGATTTTTGATGTGCGGATGTGCGAATTAAGCCTTTCCTCCTGGTGATCTCTGTGACTATCTCAGTGATCTCTCGGGGTATTTTTTAACCACAGAGAGGACGCTAAGCAGGCGCGAAGGCAACGGAGAAAAATTTATTTGCTAAGCCGCAAACCCATCATTCGCACATCTGCGCATCAAAAATCCGCACATCAATCCTTCAACGCTTCCCGTATCTTATGTGCAGTAGCTTCTAATTGTTCTGGGGTAAAAGTAAGTTTGGGGCGGGCGAAGTTCATATCATCAACCCGGTTCATTGGGATCAAATGGATATGTGCATGAGGCACTTCCAAACCAATTACAGCAACACCCACTTTTATACACGGCATGGCTTTTTTAATACCGCCCGCAACAATTTTGGCGAAAATTTGCAAGCCGGTGTAAAGGTCATCTTCCAAATCAAATAAATAATCAACTTCCTGTTTTGGGATAACCAGCACATGCCCCTCGGCCAGCGGGTTAATATCAAGGAAAGCCAGGAAATCGATGGTTTCGGCTACTTTGTAAGCGGGTATTTCGCCTGCTACTATTTTGGAGAAGATGGTGCTCATGGGGGTGGTTGATTGGGTTGATTAAGTAAGTGGTTGATTAGTTGTGTTAATGTGAACTATTTAACTCAATCAACCACTCAACACTTAACTAACGACTGATCTCTAATATCTCGAATTCCATTTTACCGGCAGGTACGGCAATTTCGGCGGTTTCGCCTACTTTTTTGCCCAGCAGGCCTTTGGCTATCGGCGACGATACCGAGATTTTTCCGGCTTTCAGGTCGGCTTCCGTTTCAGACACTAACTGGTAGCTCATTACGGCGCCGTTCTTTACGTTCTTTATTTTCACCTTCGACAAAGCCAGCACTTTCGATGTATCTAATTTTGATTCGTCGAGCAGGCGCGCATTGGCAACAACTTCCTGCATCTGTGCAATTTTAGCCTCGTGCAGGCCCTGCGCCTCTTTAGCGGCATCATATTCTGCATTTTCGGAAAGATCGCCCTTATCGCGGGCTTCGGCAATAGCTTTCGATATGTTGGCACGGCCAACGGTCTTTAAATGCTGTAATTCTTCCTTTAATTTTTCTAAACCTTCTTTGGTATAATAAGCAACCTCTGCCATAACACACTATTATTACTGGTTAATACTTCAATGTCTGCCAAAAAAAACCGCCCTCCTGTTTTTTAGAAGGACGCGATGGCTCTTTATAAAAAACAAAACAAGACTATCCGGCCTGGCCTGCATAGTCTTGTTTTGTATAGAAACGAAGATAAGTGATTTAAGTTTTAATATCCAAATTTTTAACCGCTGATTTTGTTGATGGGTGTGATTGCGTTGATTTTTTGGGTGAGACGCGTTAGGATTGAAGCGGATACCGGCCTGTGTGTAAGGCCCAATGTCATTAAGTTAAGCTTATAAAGAATAATTTCTCCGCATCAATCCTATGCTTGCCTCACCTAAACGGCGAAGCCCTTCTCCTTTGGAGAAGGGTTTGGGATGAGGCGACCAAAATGTTTTTCGGAGCTTAACTTAATGACATTGGCTTAAGGCCTGCAGACGTATGAGCAGATAGCCCGGCCGCAGGCAACGCCCAAATTGTCTGAACCTTGATTTACCTGATTAAAATAACCACAGAAAAGCGGAGAGATTCGCACACAAGGGGCGACGCTTCGAACTTATTATAGCCTTCCGTTAACCGGTATAACCCCTGTCAAAAACATTTACACACCGCCCACAATTGCCCGTTTATGTGTCACAAAATAATACCTACCTTTGCGCCATGATAATTGAAGTATTAAAATCAAAGATTCATCGCGCAAAGGTAACGCAGGCCGAACTGAACTACGTGGGCAGCATTACCATTGATGAAGACTTGATGGATGCGGCTAATATTATAGCTAACGAGAAGGTGAGCATTGTGAATAATAACAACGGCGCCCGTTTTGAAACGTATGTGATACGCGGCGAACGCGGTACCGGTACCATTTGCCTTAACGGCGCGGCAGCAAGGCTGGCGCAGGTGGGCGATATTGTGATCATCATGTCGTACGCCTACATGGAGCCCGGTGAAGCCCGTGCATACGAGCCTATCCTGGTTTTTCCCGACAGCGACAATAAGCTGTTAAAATAATTACCGGTTAGGGTAGGCGCTGAGGCCAAGTACAATGTGCAAACTGGCACTTACATCAATGTGGTTGCGCAGCTTATACACCATCTTTATTTTTACCTCCGGTTCACGCACCCGCTGATCGAGGAACACGGAATTGTCTATATCCAGCGTAAGTGAGTTCCCTGCGCCGGCTGTGACATCTTTGCGCGAAGCCACCAAAACTTCCTCGCTGCCATCGGCCTTGGCCATGTAAACTTTTACCGACGACAGGTTGCCCAGGTTAAAATCAGACGGATCGACCGACTGGATCCTGGCCGATACCATGCGCACTTCGCTTACATTCTCGCCGTTATCGCCATTCTTTTTAAAATCCTGGTCGAAACTGGTAGCCATTGCCGTTGCCGACAGGTCTTCATCAGGTTTGGAATCTTTCGGGATCACCACGGTTGTGGTGTAAGGGAAGGTTGATTTTACGATAGACTGCATCATGGCGCAACTGCCGCACAGCAACATAACCGACAACAAAAATACAGGCTTCATAAGCTTAGGGTTTATTATAGAAAGTTAGGTGTTGATAATTACAAATACAACTTTAATTGGTTTGGGTATTTGCATAACAATAGCCCGCAGGGCTAATTACCATTGAATTAACATAGAAATACCTATCTTCCGGCTTTTGAATGATGATATGAAAGCCGCACGTTTTATTCTTTTTTTGCCGTTGCTATTGCTAAATACTGCCTTTGCCCAATTGAATCAGGTTGACAAGGTGCTCGACTCCTGCGCAAAGCAAAGGAACTTTAACGGCGTAGTGCTGATAGCCCAAAACGGCGAAGTAAAATATTTGAAATATACCGGTATAGCTAACCGCCATTATAATATTCCCTTCTCACCCAAAACACGATTCCAGATATTTTCTATTACCAAAACCTTTACAGCAGTGCTGATAATGCAGCTTTACGAGGAGGGGAAAATCAATCTGGATTCAACCATATCGGCCTATTATCCCGAATATAAAGGGGAGGCTGCGCATAAAGCAACCATCAGGAACCTGCTTACGTACAGCAGCGGCAGGTATGCCAAAGAGATGGACCCCCAATTTATTGCCGAAGCGTATGACCAAAACTTATGGCCTGTTGATACTTTCATCAATCGGTATTGCTCTGAAAAACTGACCGATGTGCCCGGCACGAAATTCAACTATAGCAATGGCGACTATATTTTATTGGGCAGGATAATTGAAAAAATTTACAACAAACCTTTTGACGTTGTGCTGAAGGAAAAGATATTGACCCCGCTTAAAATGACTAACACCGCCTACTGGCATCATGAGGACATTGTAGAGAATTTAGACGAAGGCTATTACAACAGGGATGGCAGTGTCGACTCCTTAATTACGCCAACCTATCATTATATCGACAATCATTTTTCGGCGGGCGCCATGTATTCATCGCCAAAAGATTTACTTATTTTTGATCAGGCTATATTTAACCATAAGATCCTGAAAAAAACAACCGTTGACCTGATGCTTACTTCGTACCCGGCCCTGGGCGATGTTGCTTTTGGTTTCTGGGTGTATCCGCGTAAAATTGGAAAAACAAATGTCATCTTTGCCGAAAGACAGGGAAGCGGATACGGCAATGAATCGAACTGGGAGCACCTGGTTGATAAAGGTGTTACGCTGATATTGATGGGAAATACCAAAACGGCCGATCTGAATAAAATGCGCCTTGACCTGCTGGATGCCTATCTGAACAAAAAGTAAATTGAGATAAAATATGCTTACACTTTTACTAACCGTACAGCCTGACCTATAATGACGAGAAGATGGCTGTTTTTGGCGGTGCTGCTGATGCTGTTTGCCGCCTGTAAAAAGGAACCGAAAAATCAGAACAACAACGGCGGAAATAATGGCGGCAACACCGGCGATTCGAAATTTACATTTGGCTCGGCGCTGCAAAGCAATATGGTGATCCAGCGCGATAAGCCCTTTGTGATTTGGGGAACCGCCCGCGCCAAACAAAGCGTAACCATTAATGTGAGCTGGAATGCCACCCCAACAATCACTACAGCCGATGATGCGGGTAACTGGAAAGTATCCATTCCGGCCGCCGTAGCTAATTCAACCCCGCAAACCATTACGGGCAACCCTAACGGCGACCCGGCGGTCACCCTCAATAATATTTTAATCGGCGATGTTTGGCTGTGCGTAGGCCAATCGAACATGACCATGCCGGTTGACGCGATATCACCCTTTTTAGGCGTAACCGATTATCCGAACGAGATCGCCTCGGCCAATTATCCGCTTATCCGCACGGCTACTGTCCAAAGCGATTATGAAGATACGCCACAGGCCAATTTTAAAACACCTGCAACGTGGGTGGTGTGCTCGCCATCTACCGTTGGTCCGGTTAGTGCGGTAGCTTATTTCTTCGCACGTAAGCTCAATATCACCCTCAATGTACCTATCGGAATTATCGTATCATCCATCAACGGCTCGTACGGACAGGAATGGGCCAACCAGGAGGCTATAACCGGCGACTTTTTGCTGAACGCCATTTACGGCAGCAACAACTCATCTTTATATAACGGCATGATCAGTCCGCTTACTAATCTGAACGTAAAAGGGTTTCTGTGGTACCAGGGAGAAAATAACCAGCATGATAACCCGGCTAATTATACCAAATTGAACCAGGCGCTTATTGCCGGGTGGCGCACCAAGTTTAATAACAGCAAACTGCCGTTTTACCTTGTACAGCTGACTCCATTTGCCGAGGATTATGCCACCACCAATCCGCCCGGCGGCGACAAAACGCTCGATTATCTTGCTAAATTCCGCGAGGGTCAGGCAAACGTATTAACACTTCCCGGAACCGGAATGGCCGTTACCATGGACGTAGGCGAAGTAGACAATCATCATCCCCGTAATAAAAAACCCGTGGGTGAACGCCTTGCCCTGCTGGCCCTGAAAAATGATTACGGGCAGAATGTTCAAACACTCGGTCCGCATTTCTCTTCATGGAGCACTACCGGCAACACCGCCATGATCAGCTTTGCCGCAGGTACAGCCAACGGTTTAACCACCGGCGACGGTAAGCCGCTTAATCAATTCTTTTTTGTGGCAGGGGGCGATCATGTTTTCCACCAGGCCACTGCGACGATTGTAGGCAGTACTGTCAGGGTGGTGGCTGCGCCGGATACGCCGCTGCCCATCCTGTCGGTACGTTATGCATTTACCAATGCCCCGGTAACCAACCTGCAAAACTCCGCCGGATTGCCTGCCGAGCCCTTCAGGACGGATAACTGGGATAATTAAAGCGAGTTGCGGTAAGTAACTTTAAAAGGAATAGCGATGTGCTCCTTACTGTTGGTGAGCACCATTTGCGCGGCCTTTTCGCCCATCAGTTTAAAATCGGTCGATATGGTGGTAATACCGTTGAGGATGATCTTTTTGAGCGGGGTTTCGTTATAGCTGATCACGCCGATATCTTCGCCGATCTGGAGTTTATCGCCAATGATCTTTTCTATCAGTTCTACCAGGTCGTCTTCCATCAGGTTGATATAAACGGTGCCGCTTTGTAAAGCTTCATTTTTCAGGTGATGAATGATATCATACTCAAAGGCATACTGTCCGCAGAAATTCAGGAAGCCGGTTAAGATCTCTTTAGAATAATAACTGTTTTCGGGGAAGATGATCTTGATAGTGTGATACTTGCTCAGTTTCTCTACCAGCTGTTCCAGCGCGAAGTAGATATCCTGCTCAAAGTTTTCATATACCGCGCCAAATGTGCCGGTAATTCCTTCAGGCAGCTTATCCATCAGGATGAGTTTATCCTTAGGCAGTTCGTTAATTACCGGGAAAGCACTTTCGGCATTTTCAATAAAATGCGGAATGATTATCAGTTTGGTATAGTGCCCCGTATCGCCGGTGAGCAGCTTTTTAAAAACGTTGAAGTTATTGTTATAGATATAAAAATCGATAGCGGCATTGCTGCCCAGCGTTTCGGCAAAGGCATCGTAAATGATCTTTTTATGGCTGCTCAGCTTATTGAACAACAGCAGCACCCGCACCGGCTGATTGAATGAAGTCCCCGATATAAAATACCCCTTCCCGGCAACAGATTTGATCACATTGTATTTCCGCAACTCTTTATAAGCGCGCTCGATGGTGTTACGCGAAACTTCGAGCGCTACACTGAGGTCGTTGATGGAGGGAAGGATGTCATCTTTATCAACCTTTTGTTCCTCAATCCCCCGCAAAATGGAATTGCTGATCTGCAGATATTTAGGGGTGATGGAGTACTCGTCTATTTTAATGATCTTTAAATAATTCTTCATCAGCCTGAACCTGTTAATTGAACCTTATTTCTGTAGAGACACAACACTTTGTGTCTCAAATCGACTTGCAAAGTCACACCACCGCGAGACACAATGTATTGTGTCTCTACAAGAACCCTCCTACCTTCTTTAGGCGCTCCTCTCAAGAGGGGAATCGTACAGGCGGGCACTTTTATTCCCCTCCCCGGAGGGGGTGCGTTGGATTGTGTAGTGGC
>DATCQV010000198.1:0-6661 GCA_036569325.1 Mucilaginibacter sp.
GGCTAACGCCGTGCTTCATGGAGATGATCATTTTGATGTGTTGGTTATAGGTGCGGGCATTACCGGACTTACCGCCGGTTTACTGTTACAACAGGGCGGCAAAAAAGTATTGATTGTTGACGCTCACCGCCCAGGCTTCGGCACCACCGGCGGTACCAGCGCGCATATCAATACATTTGCTGATACAACCTATAAAGACGCGGAAAGTGCCTTTGGCGAAGAGGGCGCGCAGCTGTTTGCAGATGCCATTAATGAAGGCTTCGCAATCATCAGGGAAAACGTTGCTAAATTTCAAATCGGCTGCGATTACGCCGAAAAGGTTGGTTACCTGTTCGCCGAAAATGATGACCAGGTTAAACAATTGGAAGAGGTTTACAATGGCGCCCTAAAAGTTGGTGTCACTGTAAAATATACCGACGAGGTGCCAACGCCCATCAAATATTTGAAAGCTTTGCAGGTCGATGGTCAGGCGCAATTCCACCCGTTAAAATATCTCGAAGGCTTACAAAAGCAATTTGAAAAAGCCGGTGGGAAATTAATAGAAGATATAATGATCGGCAGCGTGAGCAAGGATGGAGACGCCCATAAAGCCACCGCGGGCGAAACAATATTTTATGCCAGGGATATTATTTATGCTACTCATATCCCGCCCAAAATCACGTCGTTTAGCTTTCGCTGCGCGCCTTACCGCAGTTATGTACTGGCAGTGAAACTCAAAGAAGATAATTACCCGGATGCGCTGATCTATGATATGGAAGAGCCCTATCATTACTTCCGTACGCATGAAATTGACGGCCAGCCGTTGTTACTCATTGGCGGCAATGATCATAAGACCGGGCATAAGGATCCTGAAGAGGCCTTTGCTGGTCTGGAAAAATATGCGCGGCAACACTATAGCGTTTTTTCTGTTAAATATCAATGGTCAAGCCAATACTATATCCCTGTTGATGGTTTTCCTTACATCGGCCAGATGCCTGAAGCTTCTGCAGGCGTTTATTGCGCTACCGGGTATAATGGAAATGGCATGATGCTTGGTACTATAGCGGGGAAGATCCTCAGCGATCTTATCCTGACAGGTGAAAGCAAATACAAAGATGTATTCAGTCCCTCGCGCATCAAACCCATCGGTGGCTTCACCGAATTTGTAAAGGAGAATGCCGATGTGGCTTATCATTTTGTAGCCGACCGGATGGGGATCAAAGAATCAGATTCCTTAAAACGTATCCCAAATAACAGCGGAAAGGTGGTAGAGATAGATGGTGAAAAGATCGCAGCCTACCGGGACGAAGCCGGTGAATTGCATACGCTCAACCCGGTTTGCACCCACGCTGGCTGCATTGTGAGCTGGAACCAAAGTGAAAAAAGCTGGGACTGTCCCTGCCACGGTGCACGCTACGATATCAATGGACGGGTATTGACCGGCCCGGCCGACAAGGACCTGCAAAAACTAACAGGCTCCGAATAGGAATTACTTCTGTCCTTCCTCGTAGTCGATGAACCCGTTCATCAGTTTTTTCCATTGTGGCCCCGAAAGCCCGACCCTCGCCATCAAGGCAATAGCCGTATTCCTGATCTGGTCGTGCAGATCGACACCGGCATTATTAGGCGTTTCGTTTCTCCCGTGTGCTCCGGCGCTAAGCATTAGGCCGTCCCGGCGGATCAAAAATGTACTTGTTGAAACGTCTTTATAAAAATGAGCGATTTCGTCGTCTGGTTTACGCGGATCGGGCACGGGCCGTACGGTCATCAGCACATATTCTTCGGCGCTCTGCGCATCGCCCGCCGAAATCAGGTTTTCGATCATTACCCATTCCAGGCCATCCCCGGCGTCTGAACCAGGTGCAGGCAGGTCGATGCTTATGAACATGCCTTCCTTAGCCATAACTTCCGCTTCTTCACCCTGGTTATTACATAATGTGAACTTAGCCGAACCTGCCCCGGCGTAAATATGCCAGTTGTTCACCGAAAGCATACGTCCGGTTGCTGCCTGGAAATGCTGGTGCGCCTCCGTCAGTGTGTTGAGTTTGCGCTCATGGGTAAAATCGGTTTGTCTGCCGGTTTCTTGTGCGGGTAAATGTTCGATGGCTTTGCTCATGATCTATAAACAAATGAAAAGGCAAAAGTTTTTCTGCCTTCCCGTAAGGCGCGATAGCCTTTGTTAGCCATTATTAATACCTGGTGCGTCCTTCGGCCATGCTTAAAAATATTTTGAAACGTAAAAATTATATTACATCTTTATTCAGCCCAATTTAAACCGCATTGAAAAAGCTCATCGCCATTGCGCTTTTGGTGAGTCACCTGTTCAGCACAGGTGGTTATGTAGCTTTTTATCAATACCTGCAATATCGTTCCAAAGTTTTTTTTAACGAGCAAACCAGCAAAAATCAATACAACATTGGTGATTTGGTGGAGGTAAAGATCCCTGTCGATATGCCCAATATATGCGACTGGACGAGCTACGAAAAAGTAAGCGGAACAGTACAGTTTGCAGAGGCCAATTATAATTACGTGAAAATGAAAATGACCCGCCACGCAGTTTACCTGATGTGTGTGCCGAATTATGATACCACCGTTTTCTCAACCACCAATGTTATCGTGGCCAAGAACATTAAGGATATCCCCGTACCTAAAAAGAACCATGTGCCATTTCTGAAGCTCAATCTTAATGAAAAGGCCGAATTCCATTTCGATCAATTTGCATTCAATATCCCCGTTCGCTTTATAAAGACAAATACCACCCGGCTCTCGGCTGATCTTTTGTCTAACCCGCTGCGGATACCCGAACAGCCGCCTAAAATCAACTGCTAATTCCTGCCCTTTTATTTTTTAATCCGGAAGGTGCGCTATTTGCTTTAGCGTGCTGAACGTTTATTGTTAGCGTATCGTTGCGGTCGCTTCGGTAATTCTGCAATAGCTTATTAGTGTTCCTTCCGGTCATTATCCATCTTATTTATTAAAACTATGCCACACATAGCAGTTGAAGAACACCTGCCGGGCATTACCGGCTTATTAGAATACCGTAAGGACACCGCTCAGCCCATCCGCGAGCTTACCCAGATCTTATTACGCGGCGAATCAAGCCTTACCGAAGGCGAGCGCGAACTGATTGCCACCGTAACCTCAAATGGTAACCAATGCCGTTTTTGTACCGCAGCCCACACCGCCGCTGCCGATATCTTTTTAGGTGAAGGCGAAACCAGTGCCTGCGTAAAAACAGATATCGAAACAGCGCCCGTCAGCGAAAAATGAAGGCGTTATTGGTGATTGCCGATAGGGTTCGCGAAAGCGGCCGGGCGGTGAAGCCCGAACAAGTTGAGCGCGCCAAAGCCGCCGGAGCCACTGATCTTGAAATTCATGATACGGTTTTGATCTCGGCCCTCTTCTGTCTTTACAATCGCTATGTGGATGGCTTAGCCACCGCCCTGCCCGATAGCCCCGCCTATTTTGATATGCTGGCCGAGCGGCTTAAAAATCATGGTTATATACGTCTGCCGCAGGGCTACGACCATTTGAAAAAACAACAGCACTAATCACCTCACTCACACAAACTCATAATGAAAAAATTTCTCCTCTTTATATTACTATTGATCAGCGTAAAGCTTTACGCACAGCAAACGCATGTTACGGGTACCGTGACCGACTCGCTTACGCATTCGCCTATAAATGGCGCCAGTATCACTGTAAAAGGCAAAATTGCCGGGACCATTACCGACGCAAAAGGTAACTTTAGTTTGAATACCAGTCAGCTGAAATTTCCTGTAGTGCTGCTGATCTCGAACGTTGGTTATGCCGATAAAGCTGTTTCCCTATCGGCCGCCGGGCAAAACCTCAACATCAGCCTGAAACAAATAGCCGTTACACTTAACGAGGTGGTTACCGCCGCTACCCGCGTAAACCAAAGTATTTTGAGCTCGCCGGTGAGTATCGAGAAGATGAGCCAAAAAGCCATCCGCGAAAACCCGTCGTTTAACTTTTACGATGGTTTGCAATCGCTGAAGGGCATGGAGGCCGTTACCAGCAGTATTACCTATAAACAGGTGAACACCCGCGGCTTCAACAATACCGGCAACTCGCGCTTTTTACAATTGGTTGATGGTGTGGATAACCAAACCCCGGGCCTCAACTTTGCCGTGGGTAACCTGTTCGGCGCTTCGGATATCGATATCGAAAGCGTGGAAGTAGTGCCGGGTGCGGCATCTGCATTGTACGGCCCCATGGCATTTAACGGTGCTTTATCGATGCACACCAAAGATGCATTTGACTACCAGGGCTTAACGCTGGCCGCTAAATCGGGTGTGAACCATATAGGTGAAACGGGCGTTGGCGCAAAGGGAATCTATGATTTTGCCCTGCGTTACGCCAAAGCATTTAACAATAAGTTTGCCTTCAAGATCAATGCATCGTACCTGCGCGGGACCGACTGGTATGCCAACAACTATACCGACATCAGCGCGTCTACTCCAGCTAACATGCGCGGACCAAATAACCCTGGCCGCGACGCCTTGAACATTTATGGCGATGAGGTTTCGAAAACACTTCCGGGCATAGGCTTGGTTTCGAGAACAGGTTATGAAGAAAAAGACCTGATGAACTACGGCGTTTACAGCCTGAAATTGAACGGCGCTTTAGAGTATAAATTCAATGACAACCTCGAAGCCATTTACCAGTACAACTACGGCCGCGGTACAGCAAGCTATACCGGCAGCAGCCGTTTCGACCTGAACAATTTTGTGTTGCAAACACATCGTATTGAATTAAAAGGCAGCAATTTCTTTATCAGAGGCTATTCGGTTGTCGAAATTCGCACGATTCCTATAACACCCGCTCGCTGGCGCAGTTCATTAACCGCGATTGGGTGCAGGACATGAACGGCAATGTGGTAACTCCCGATCAGGCTGATAACATGTGGTTTACCCGTTACCAGAATGCATATAACGGCACAGTAACTGGTGTGAATGGTCACGACAATGCGGCCGCCCGTGCCTTTGCCGATCAGGGCCGCTTCCTGCCGGGAACCACCGCGTTTAATCAGGCAAAAGACGCATCGATCCATAACTACGGTTTAAGCGGTGCAGGCGTGTTCAGTAACAGTAAGTTCTATCATACCGAGGGACAGTATGATTTTAGCAGCGCTATCAAGATCTTCGACCTGCAGGTTGGCGGTAGCTTCCGCGATTATGACATGTTCACCAACGGAAGCTTGTTCGACGATAAAAACAAAAAAATCACCATACAGGAGTATGGTACCTACGCGCAGGCAGGTAAAAAACTGTTCGGCGATCACCTGAATCTGTTAGCGTCGATCCGCTACGATAAGAACGAAAACTTCGACGGCAGTTTTACCCCGCGTTTCTCTGCCGTGTACAGCGCCGATAAAAAGAATTATTTCCGTGCATCATACCAAACCGGTTTCCGCAATCCAACCCCGGTAGACCAATTTATCCACCTTAACGTAGGGCCTATAACCATATTGGGCGGTGCGCCGGCAAACAGTAAGGATCTCACCGTTTATCAGAATTCATTCACTGCCGGCTCGGTAGGCGTGTTTGGTTCGGCCTTCGGTGCGGCAGTGGCCGGCGGTACCCCATTCCCGCAGGCCGTTGCTGCTAACAAAGACCTGCTGCAAAAATCGAACGTGGCCTACGTAAAGCCCGAAAAACAAAAAGCGTTTGAACTGGGCTACAAAGGTTTTATCGAAGATAAATTACTCATCGACGTAAATTATTACTACAGCAGCTACACCAACTTTATTTTGAATACGGTGGTTATCCAGCCGCAGCACAACGTTTATGGCGCAGATGGTAAAATAAACATGGATGCTGCAACTGATATCCTGAACGGTGCCGTACATGCCTACCAGCTTTACACCAACTCTGCCGACAAGGTATCTGAACAGGGTGCAGGTGCAGGTTTAACCTACCTGTTCCCCAAAGGATATAACGCGGGAGCCAACGTAACCTTATCAGTGTTCGATCTGGGGTCGGTCAATAAAAATAACGTGGCAGCTTTTAACACGCCAAAATGGAGCGGCAATTTCATTTTCGGTAACAGCAATGTAAACAATGGCTACGGCTTCAACATCAACTGGCATTGGCAAAGCGCTTTCGACTGGTATGGAACCTTTAATGCCAACAACCCTGGCCGTATTGATGCCTATTCGCTTGTTGACTTGCAGGTGAACAAAAAACTCCCAAAGATCGGCGCTACCATCAAACTGGGCGGAAGCAATATCTTCAACAACCGCGTTTACCAGGCTTACGGATCGCCGGCCGTTGGCGCTATCTATTATTTAGGAATCACCTTTGACAATTTATTGAAATAAAATGGAAGCGGTAACCTTAAACGCCGTTGAACCGGCAAAATTAAGCTCTGTAAAATTAGCGGCCCTGTTTGTGATCTGTTTTGCAAGCAGCGCAGTAGGCGGCGCCATATCGACCTTGATGTCGGTTTACCTGCCCACCGTAGTAAAAGAAATGCAGGGCAATAAAACACAGGAAGAACTGAATTACCTGAGCGGCCTCATCAACTCGCTGTTCATTTTCGGATGGGCATTCGGTGGCTTTTTCTGGGGCATTATCAGCGACAAGATCGGCAGGAAAATGGCTTTCGTTCTTGCTACGGCCAGCTACGGCATCTTTACAATACTCACCGGGTATATGAC
>DATCQV010000199.1:0-23373 GCA_036569325.1 Mucilaginibacter sp.
AACAGCAAAACGATGTAGTGGTATGCAGCGTATTTGTAAACCCAACCCAATTTAACGACCCTAAAGACCTCGAGAAATACCCCCGTACCATCGAGGCCGATACCCGCATGCTGGAACAGGCCGATTGCGATATCCTGTTCAACCCCGAAGTAAATGAGATGTATGATGATAATGAACAATGGCATTTAAACATTGGCGAAGCAGAAGGTTTACTGGAAGGTGAGTTCCGCCCCGGCCATTACCAGGGGGTTACGCAGGTAGTTTATAAATTATTCAAAATAGTTGAAGCCGATAAAGCCTATTTCGGCCAGAAGGACTATCAGCAGTTCATGATCATCAGCAAAATGGTGCAACTGCTTAACGTCCCGGTCAAGCTGGTGATGTGCCCTATCCTCCGCGAACCCGATGGACTGGCCATGAGCTCGCGCAATATCCACCTTACCGCGGACGACCGGAAACATGCCCTTGTTCTCTCCCAAACCCTCAACTATGTTAAAGACAACTTTGATGCAGATAACATTGCCGCCCTTAAACAGAAAGCCGAAAACCGCATCAATACAGAAGACGGCGTAGCACTGGATTATTTTGCCATTGTGGATGGGGAAACCTTGCATCCGGCTGTGGCTTCAACTAAAAGTATCGTAGCATTGGTGGCCGCTAAAGTAGGGAAAACCAGGTTGATTGACAATGTGGTGTTAAGATAGGGGAGTCTTTGGTTTTCAGTTTTGAAAGGAATACCGGCTCAAGCCTCCGGACTAAAGACTGATAATTTCTCTCCCATAACCTCACTGATCTTCCTATACGATTCAAACGTCCATCCCGCAACATGCGGAGTTAAAATCACTTTACCGCTTTGTTTCAATTCATCAAACCACTCCTGCTCCGCCAGTGAAGGGAACTTTTCCACTTCCAGCACATCAAGCCCGGCACCAAGGATTTTGCCCTGCTTAATGGCGTTCAGCACTGCCCTCACCTGTGCCGTTTTGCCGCGGGAGGTATTGATAAAAAAGATAGGTTTCTTAAAATGAAACAGGTATTCATCGTTTACCAGTCCGTTGGTTTCGGCAGTAAGCGGAACATGTAAGCTCAGTACATCGCTGTGCTTTACAATTTCTTCCATACTTACCTCGCGGGCATACGCATCACTGAAACCGGTTTTGTATTTATCATAAGCAATTACGTTCACGTCAAATCCTGATAGCTTTTTGGCAAAACTCCTACCCATAAAGCCATAACCTATAATGCCTACAGTGCGGCCCTTTAACTCATAACCGCGATTAGCCTCACGCTGCCAGCTGCCGGTGCGGATCTGCGCATCGGCAACGTTAAAGTTATTCATCAGGGCCAACAAAAGGCCAACAGCATGTTCGCCAACGGCATCCATATTGCCTTCGGGGGCATTAATGAGGGCGATGTTCTTTTCTGCAGCATAAGCTTCATTGATATTATCCATGCCTGCCCCAGCGCGACAAACAAAACGAAGCTGTTTGGCAGCATCTATCACTTGTTTATTCACATTAAACTTTGAGCGGATCACCAGCCCGGCATAATCGCCTATAATTTCAAGGGCCTCGGCAGGTGTTATTTTAGGCTGGTAATTACATTCATAACCTTTAGCTTGCGCCATTTCGATAAAAACCGGGTGTATGTCGTCGACTATTAAGATGTTATTTTTCAAACTATTTGCTGTTTGTTATAAAAAGATGGTAAAAGTAACAAATGATAGTTTTAATTGAAATTGATGCCTGTTTATTAATTAAGCATGACATTTTGCCGCTTAATAAAACAGGCACGCTATTAGCTATGTTATTAGAGTGGACTTAAGTCCGCCATCTATATATCATGAAACTAAGAAAATTACGTGCCGGTATGAAAATACAGGCCAGCAGGCTTTCCGAAAAAGGCTTCAAACAAATATTCGACCGTATCGATCAGCTCAGCATCAAAAAAGGGGTTGATAAAATGGGCCTCGATAAATTTATAGAGCAATGCGCTTACCTGGCGGCTGGATCGGGTGTTATATCCGGCACCGGCGGTATGCTTACTATGGTAATTGGCGTTCCTGTGGATTTTGTGAACCTCATCACACAGCAATTCCGCGTAACCATGGCCATTATGTATTATACCCGCGGCAGCTATCACGTGGATTTTGAAGAATTTATGCACTTCATTGCCACCTCTTTAAAGGTAGAGGCGGGTGTAACTTTAACCAAATCGATGCTGGAAGGTGTAGCCGAAAAACTGCTGTTATTATTTGGTAGTCGCACTGCCGAACGTTTAATACCCGTAGTAGGCGCGGTAATAGGCGGCACTGCAAATTACCTGTTTATAAAACGCATGGCCGAATCGGTAAAGAAAATGCAGAATTTTGCGGAACCGGTGGTGATTGAGGTTAAATAGACCACGGTCCTTAGCCGATACCAAAAAAGTTTCTCTATGGACTATGGTCCATGGTCTATCGACTCGAAGCTATCTTATTCGTCAAACTCACAAAGTCAGCGACGGTTAACCGCTCGGCACGTAATTCCAACAGCGGTTCATCAGCCATTTTTTCTTTATTGATGAGCGACGACACGGCATTGCGCAGCGTTTTGCGGCGCTGGTTAAAACCTGCCTTCACCACCTGCCAGAAGAGTTTTTCATCGCAATTCAATTCTGCAGTTTCATTGCGCGTTAAACGGATCACTGCCGATAATACTTTTGGCGGCGGATTAAACACTCCGGCTTTCACCGTAAACAGATACTCTACCTTATAATAGGCTTGCAAAAAAACGCTCAGTATGCCATACTCCTTGCTCCCGGCTTTGGCGTTGCAGCGCTCGGCCACTTCTTTTTGAAACATGCCCACCACCTCAACAACCTGTTGCCTGTTATCTAAAACCTTAAATAAGATCTGCGACGATATATTATAAGGGAAATTACCGATAATAGCCATCGGCCCTGTGAAGTACGCGCCGAAATCCATTTCCAGGAAATCGGCATTGATCAAGCGCTCTTTTAATTGCGGATATTTTTTTTGCAGAAATTCGTACGATTCAGTGTCGATATCGATCAGCGAAACCTGCAGGTTATCCCTTTGCAGCAGGAAATCGGATAAGATGCCCATGCCCGGCCCGACCTCCAGCACCTGGCTGTAGCCGGTTTCAGGACGGAGGCTGTCCACAATTTTTGCAGCGATATTTTTATCAGTAAGAAAATGCTGACCCAAATGCTTTTTTGCCCTTACCAATGTCATTATTGCTCAAATATTTGAGCAAATTAAGGCATATTTGTGCTTTTATAAGAAAGTAATCTTTTAATTTGTATTGATTGTTGTTGAAACGTTGCAAGGTTTGAAGGTTGAAAAGTTGACCGCAAGTACCGATAATGCATTTTTCCAATGACTAACGACCACTGACTAATAACCAATTAATCGGTGTAATCATATCAACAATCAATGTAATCATACTAATATGAGCGAAAAAATTAAAGTAGGTATAAGTATAGGCGATGTAAACGGTATAGGCCTCGAGATCATTATTAAAACCCTGGCCGATAGCCGTATTTACGATTATTGTACACCTATAGTATATGGGCACACCAAACTGGCGTCGTTTTACCGTCGTACCACCAACGTGGAGGACCTTAATTTTTTTGTGATTAACAGCGCTGCAGAAACCCGCCGCGAGCAGCGCAAACCCAACATGATCAATTGCTGGGAAGAGGATGTAAAGATTGAACCGGGCGTGGCCAACAGCGAGGTTGGCAAATATGCTTTCCAGTCATTGGAACGTGCTACAGCCGATCTCATCAACGGTCATATCGATGCGCTGGTAACCGCTCCTATTAATAAGGATACCATTCAAAGCGATCAGTTTAACTTCCCAGGTCATACCGAATATCTGCAGGAACGAGATGGCGCAACAGAATCGTTGATGTTTTTAGTGAGCGATACCCTGCGTGTAGGCGTGGTAACCGGTCATATCCCCGTTGCTAAAGTTGCCGAAAGCGTAACCAAAGAGAAAATCCTGGCCAAGTTAAAACTGATGGATGCCAGTCTGCGTAACGATTTCTGGATCCGCAAACCTAAAATTGCCGTGCTGGGCTTAAACCCTCATGCGGGTGACAACGGTGTTATAGGCACCGAAGAGCAAACAACCATTACCCCCGCGATAGAAGAAGCAAGAGCCAGTAATATTCTCGCCTTCGGTCCGTATGCTGCCGATGGTTTTTTTGCAAACGGTACTTATCTTCAGTTCGATGCCGTACTGGCCATGTACCACGACCAGGGCCTGATCCCTTTCAAACAGATAGCCTTTGAATCGGGCGTTAACTTTACCGCCGGATTGAACTTTGTGCGCACCTCTCCTGATCATGGAACTGCTTACGACATAGCCGGTAAAAATCAGGCATCGGAGGTTTCTTTCCGCGAAGCTTTATTTACTGCTATCCACATCGTTAAACATCGCCGCGAAACGCTGGAATTACACGAAAATCCGCTGGTGATAACCAAATTAAGCAGAGATAGGGATTAAAAATTGACGGGAAGCGGGCGATAACTACGTTTTTAGTCAAAATTTTATCGCGAGAATTGTCTGTTTTTCGCAATATTTTAAACTTTTTCAAGATGAAAAAGAAATGAAATTTTGCCTTTAGCTCAAAAATGACGATTTAAAGCAGGCAGCAAAAAAGTACTTCTCCGCAGCTTATAGTTGGCATATTAACCTGTAATTGAGGATAGATATACTCACAATAAAATCATTGACATTAATAATCAGCGCGTTACCTTTTTTTAATATTTCATTGCATTAACAATCATGCAGTTAGGTAACTTTCACAATATCCGGCTGCATTAACTTAAAGTTAAGATCATTTTTTCTACTTCCACAATATATTGGGCTACTTTTTAAAATTATTTAAAAAGTTTGCGAATTTCAATTGCTTTTTTTTTAAGTTTAGCAATTATTTCTCATTCCATACTTAATTACCTAAAATCAAAATCTTATGAAGATTAATTTACCATTAAAATTTTGCTCGTTAACAGCGGCAATGGTAATTGCCTGCTGTGCCAACAGCTACTCAAATCCCCTAAGAAATATGGGAGTGGCGGGCCATGCTGTTAAGGCCATTGCACCTATAAAGGGAGTTGTGAAAGACGCCACAGGCGAAACGCTTGTAGGCGTATCGGTATCTATTAAGGGTACCACCACCGGTACTCAAACCGATGTTAACGGTGCGTTTACCCTAAATGCAAATCCTGGCGACGTACTGGTATTCACCTACATCGGCTATGCCAAACAGGAAGTAACCGTTGGCAACGATACCAACATCACCGTAACCATGGTGCAGGATTCGAAACAACTGCAGGAAGTGGTTGTAACCGCGCTTGGTATTACCAGGGAATCAAAAACCCTTTCGTACGGTGTACAAACCATCAAAGGCAGCCAGGTGACCGATGTTCCTGATGCAAGTTTGGTAAACAGCTTATCGGGTAAAATTGCAGGCGCGCAGATCACCAAAAGTTCATCTGGTGTGGGCGGTTCAACCAAAGTGGTTTTGCGTGGTAACAAATCTATCAACGGCGATAACAACGCATTGTACGTGATAGATGGTATCCCTATGCCGCGTAACCTGAGCGCGCAAACTGCCAGCGTATTCGGCGGTATGGATCGTGGCGACGCGATTGAAAACCTTAACCCAGATGACGTTGAAAGCATCAGCATCCTGCCAGGTTCGGCATCGGCCGCACTTTATGGTAGCCAGGGTTCAAATGGTGTGGTATTAATTACCACCAAAAAAGGTAAAGCCGGAAAAGCGCAGGTTAACTTCTCGTCAAACACCACTTTTGAAAGTCCTTTCGAGATTCCTAAGCTGCAAAGCAACTACGGCGAAACTACCGAAGAAGCAGGTTCGCCAGTAACTAACTCTCCGCAAAGCTGGGGCGCTAAAATTTCAGGCGGAAACTCACTCGATCCGAAGTCGTTCTTCAACACCGGTAAAACATTTATCAATTCATTGTCGTTACAAACCGGTACCGAAAAAAATCAGAGCTATTTCTCATTCGAGAGCACTAATTCAACCGGAATCATTCCTGACAACAAACTGGATAAATACAACTTTACCGCACGTAACACCAGCAAGTTCTTTAATGATAAGCTGACTTTAGACGTATCGGCCAACTACATTTCACAAACCGTGAATAACAGACCAAGCCAGGCTTTCTATTCAAACCCATTGGTTTCTTTGTACCTGTTTCCACGTGGTGTTGATTTCAACCAGTACAAAACAAACTATGAGGTGTACGACCCAACCCGTAACCTGATGGCCCAAAACTGGCCTTATGCTATCAGCGATATTGCTACCCAGAATCCTTACTGGATAGTAAACCGCAACACTAATCAGGATCGTTTGAACCGCGTATTAGGTACAGTTAGTTTGAAATATGATATAGCAAGCTGGATCAACATCGCAGCCCGTCTAAAGGTCGACCGTACAAACGAAGTTTACGAAGCTGAAGGCTACGCTACCAGCAGCCCTGTATTATTTGGTGCAAAAGGTGGTTATACTTATAACCCAACCAGCGTAACACAAACCTATGCCGACGTAATTGCCAACATCAACAAAAAATTTGGCAGCGATTGGTCGTTAACGGCTAACCTGGGTGCCAGCTTACAGAACAATCAAACACAAGGTTCAAATATTAGCGGTAACCTGTTAAATTTTGCCAACGTGTTCTCTATCTCGAATATTGATTACGGCCGTGTTTATCCTACTGAATATGCCGACAGACAACAAATTCAATCATTGTTCGGTACTGCTTCGTTAGGTTATAAAGACTTCCTTTTCTTAGACGTAACCGGTCGTAATGACTGGGATTCAACCCTTGCATTCACTAACAAAGACAATTATTTCTACCCGTCAATCGGTTTAAACTTTGTGTTGAGCCATGTTGCAAAACTTCCTGATTTTGTAAGCTTTGCAAAGATCCGTGCTAACTTAACAAACGTTGGTAACGGTGCAAGCTCTATTCTTTATGCTACCAACCCAAGCTATCCTGTAGTTAACGGTTCGGTAAATTCTATCGGTGATGCTCCATTCCGTACCCTGGTTCCTGAAAAGACCCGCTCTTACGAAATCGGTACCGACTGGCGTTTCTTTAACGATGCTTTAACATTAACTGTTAATGCTTATAAATCGTTTACAAGAAACCAGATCTATAAAATCGCCGTATCACCTACAACAGGATACAGCAACTACTACTTTAATGGTGGTAACTTAGAAAACAAAGGCTTGGAGTTAACCTTAGGCTACAATGCTAAATTTGGCGACTTTACCTGGAGACCAAGCTTCAATATCTCTGCAAACAGGAACAAAATTCTTGATGTATTGGAATACAAAGACCCTGCCACAGGCGCAGCTACCTCGCTTCCTTACGTAAACCTTTCGGGCGATGTGTTTAATCTGCGTGTGCAAAAAGGCGGCGCTTATGGCGACATGTACGCACAAGCTGCTGAGCGTGATGCTTCAGGAAACCTGATTGTAAATTCTGACGGCGTTCCAATCAAATCAAACGATTACACCCGCATCGGCAACGTAAATCCTAACTTTGTAGCTGGTATCCAGAACGAATTCAACTACAAAAACTTCAGGTTAAGCTTCCTCGTTGATGGCAAGTTCGGCGGTCAGGTTGTATCATTAACCCAGGCTGTTCTTGATCAGTATGGCGTATCTGCAGCTTCGGGCGCAGCACGTGATGCAGGCGGCGTTAACGTTAATGGTAAAATGGTTGATGCAAAAACTTACTATCAAACAATTGGCGGCCGTAACGCAATTGCCGATCTGTACACTTACAGTGCAACTAATATCCGTTTACGCGAGTTAGTATTTGGTTACACTTTGCCAGGTAGCTACCTGAACAACAAAGTTAAAAATATCAGCTTATCGGTTGTTGGTCGTAATCTTTGGATGATCAAAAACAACGCTCCGTTCGATCCGGATGCAACTTTATCACAAGCTAACGGCTTCCAGGGACTGGACGTCTTCAACCTGCCAACTATTCGCAGCGTAGGTTTTAAGATCAGTGCCCAGTTTTAATCAGTAATTCGTAAAAGATATTTGAAATGAAAACAAAATATTTAAACAAAAAATTCGGTATCGCTCTGGCCCTGTTAGGTTTAGGCTTTACCCTTTCACAATCTTCGTGTACCAAAGATTTTGAAAAATACAACACCAACCGTTTCAACGCTACCGATTCGTTATTGAAAATTGATGGTGAAGGTTACGGCGCATTCCTGATCCCAATGCAACTGGGCGTGGTTAACTCTATCAACTACAATTTCCAGGTGCAGCAAAACCTGAATGCCGATATTTTTTCGGGCTTCATGATGTCGGGCGACCCGTTCAATGGTGGTGTTAACAACACTAACTATGGCTTAGTTAGCGGCTGGAACACCGCTGCTTTCGACCTGGGTTACCAGCAGATTATGTCTAACTGGCAGTCGGTTTACAAAAAAGCAGCTACCGCAGCGCCCGATTTCTTAGCTGTTGCCTACATCCTGAAAGTTGAAGGCATGCACCGTGTGACCGACATCTACGGTCCTATCCCTTACGTTCAGTTTGGTAAAGGTGGTTTCTCAACTCCTTACGACAGCCAGCAGGCCGTTTATAACGAGTTCTTCAAAGAGCTGAACATCGCAATCACTACCCTGAAAGCTTATGTTGCAGCGCATCCTGGCGCTAAACCAATGGCAGCATACGACTTGATCTACGGTGGTGACTATAATGAATGGATCAAATTTGCCAATTCGCTTAAACTGCGCCTGGCTATGCGTATCTCTATGGTCGATCCTGCTACCGCCAAAACACAAGCCGAAGCTGCAATGAGCGATGCAGGTGGTTTAATTACCAGCAATGCCGACAATGCTTATGTAAAAGCTGCAAACGGTGTTACCTTCACCAACCCGCTTTGGTCTGTTGATTATGAGTACCTGGATATTAACCTTGGCGCACCAATGGAGTGCTACATGAAGGGCTTCAACGATCCGCGTATTTCTGCTTACTTTAAAACCAACAGCAAAGGCGAATACCGTGGTATCCGTAATGGAGTTGCTATCAGCTCAACCAGCCAGTATGCCGATGCCAGCAATTTCAACATAACCAACACTTCGCCGATCCGTTTCATGGCTGCATCAGAAATTTACTTCCTGAAAGCCGAGGCTGCATTGCGCGGCTGGAACGCAGGCGCTACAGCACAAACCCTTTACGAGCAGGGTATCAATACCTCGTTCGAGCAAAACTCGGTTTCATCAGCCACTTACCTGAACGATGCTGTTAGCACTGAAGCTCCTTACGTTGATCTTTCAAGCGCAACAAACAATGTTCCTGCCGGTTCGCCATACCTTAGCAAAATAACTGTAAAATGGAATGAGGCCGATACGTATCAGCACAAACTGGAGCGTATCATTACCCAAAAATGGTTAGGCTTATGGCCAGATGGTGAAGAAGCATGGGCAGAGTTCCGCAGAACTAACTATCCTGTATTAATGCCGGTAGTGGTTAATAACAGCGGTGGCACCATCAGCACAACCGGTTTCATCCGCAGGTTGCCATTCTCACAAAACGAGTACAATAACAACAACGCTGAAGTTACCAAAGCTTTAGCCCTGCTTAACGGCCCCGATAACGGCGGCACTCGTTTATGGTGGGATTTAGCCGTGAAAAACTAAACCTGATCATAATTGAATGTCAAATAAGAAGGGCCCCAAATGGGGCCTTTCTTATTTATATACATCATCGCCAGCAATAGTGAAGCGATCTCTGCATAGGATACCATCGCAGGTGTATTAATTATATACCAATAAAATAAATGATTTTACGGAAAGAATGTTTTGAAGTGCCCAGAACGAGATTCGAACTCGTACATCCTTACGAATGCCACCCCCTCAAGATGGTGCGTCTACCAATTTCGCCACCTGGGCATTAAATTCAGAAAGGGATAAAGTAGATAACCTTTCACCATGTCTGAACGAGATCGGTCTGATCCCCGGTGTATGGCGGCAAAAATAACATTTTTTTTATCTTGAAAAGAAATATTTTCCTATACCCTTGCCGCTCCCGTTAAGGTATTTTACATCTTTCAATTTAAGCGCGGGCCCCTCGATAAAATGCCATGACAGCGCAGCAATGGGTATCGCTATAATGATGGACAGAAAAAAATGGGGTATAGGGCTAAGGCCGGTAAATCTTAAAATAACAGCCTGTTGAACCGGAAGCGCATAAATATATAAACCGTAAGAAATATCCCCCATTTCGCGCATTTTCTTTAATTGCAGCAAAGGGTGATATGCGGCTATCAGGATACCGTAAACCAATGTAACGTCAAACATCTGCTCAAACAATGGTGTTTTGATGTGGAATAGCACAAGCGTTAGTGTAATTAGGCCAAACCACAACAAAAAATATATCCTGATCCATTTCCTGAAAATGTAACTTAAACCACCCAACAGAAACAAAAGGCCCCAATCCCATAAATTGTACAAATAACCTGCCTCATGGGGCACAACGCCCCACATGAACAATACTACCGCGATAAGCAATGGTATAGCCTTGGGCAGTTGCGCACGATCTTTAAAAACAATCATTACCACGCCTGCAAAGAAAGTGCAGGAATACATCAGCAGTTCGCCGGGCAGTGTCCAAACCGGGGAGTCGATATTTCCGGGGACCGGATTAGATAAAAAAACACCTGGGAGTCCGTTGGCGAAATTATGGAGCGTGGCCAATCTCCAGGTAAAATTATAAACCGCCGGATGGGAAAGATAGGCACTTAACGGTAATGTAGTATAAACAGGCCCGATAACAAAGGCGCAAAACACCGAAGCGACGAACAACGCAGGAAATATTCTCAAAACGCGGGCCTTGATAAAACCGCCCAATGTTGCCTGTTTAAACAAACTTTTAGTAATAAGGTAGCCGCTTACCGCGAAAAAGATCTTAACTCCAAGAGAGCCCAGCGTGAGCCTGCCGCATAGTTTCATTAACGGCTCAATATTTTCATGCCCCGTAAGCCAAAACGAGTGCGACAACACCACCATGGCAGCGGCGGTCAACCGCATCAGGTTAAAATTGTTATTCCTGCCAATATCTAACTCGCCAATAGTCTTTGCCATTAAGGTAACGCTGCCAAAAAGGTATATCTACGTAAATTAATAATTACAATCTGCAACAAATACGGGTGTGGGCAATAAGGTTATTTGTTGATAAACTATATCGGCGGCTGGTGTACGCCGTTTTTCACACCTTCCAAATCCACGAAAACGAAAAAAGCCTCATTTAGAGGCTTTTTTCACACTTTTCTGTGCCCGAAGAGAGACTCGAACTCTCAAGAGACAATTCTCAACGGCTTCTGAGACCGCAACGTTTACCAATTTCGCCATCCGGGCATTTATATTCGGCTCGGCGTTGCGCTTTGCTCAAATAAGTTTGCAAATATAACGGTTTCGTTCAAAATGCCAGCCAATAAATGTAAAAAACAATATTTATTGTAACTTGCTGCTACCGGCCATGTGCCCAAACACAACTCCTTTATGAAAAGAATCTATTTACAGCTATTGGGCTTTATCTTCTTTAGTATAACAGTTACCCCAACTATTCAGGCGCAAACCATCGTGCATCAGCAGCAGGGCAAGCCCTCCAGCATCAGGGGCCTTTCTGTTGTCGACGATAGCGTGGCCTGGATAAGCGGCAGCCGCGGCTATGTAGCCATCACCCGCAATGGCGGCAAAGACTGGGTATGGCAGCAGGTAAAAGGTTTCGAGAAGGCTGATTTCAGGGATATAGAGGCGTTCTCTGATAAAGAAGCAGTGATGATGAGTTCAGGGACGCCTGCATTGGTGCTGAAAACCACCGATGGCGGCGCTAACTGGCAGGTAAAATACCGCAATACCGATACTACTTATTTCTTAGATGCAATGGATTTCGCCGGCAAGAAGCACGGCTATATTTTAGGTGACCCGATAAACAATAAATTCCTGCTCCTTGAAACCATCGATGGCGGCGAAACCTGGAGTCCTTTTAAAGCCGCCCCAACGGCGCTGCCAGGTGAGGCCGCTTTTGCTGCAAGCGGTACCTGCTTTCGCGCTATCGGCAACAAGCTTTATATATCCTCAGGCGGCACCAATGCCAGACTGATCACTTACGATGGATCATGGCAATACGCTGCATTGCCAATAACGCACGGCCAAGCCAGCGAGGGCGCCTTTTCATTGGCAACAGGCAGAAACAATTGCTTAATAGTAGGCGGCGATTATGCGCATGATAAAAAAACCGATTCGCTAACGGCTATCCAGGAAGCTCACCCCTTATCGCATTTCACTCAAGCGACTAAAGAACCTGCTGGCTTTCAATCGTCTGTAGAATTTTTAGATGGTAATATTTTCGTTGCAACAGGTACTCCCGGCAGCAATATCACCACCGATGGCGGCAAAACCTGGACCAAAATAGACGATACCAGTTTCAACGTTTGTCGCAAGGCCAGGCATGGAAAGCTGGTGTTATTTGCAGGAAACGGCGGCAAAACCGGCATTTTGAAATTATAGAGTACTGGCAATGAACGCCTTAAAAGCGCCAAAAAATAAATTAAAATAACGCTTGCACACAAAGCACAATAGTCCTATATTTGCACCACTTTAAACAAAACGGTTTAAAGTATGATTCCGTAGCTCAGCCGGTAGAGCATAACACTTTTAATGTTGGGGTCCTGGGTTCGAGTCCCAGCGGGATCACGGAAAATGGAGATAACGCCTTGTAAGTCAAATACTTACGAGGCGTTTTTCGTTTCAGGTACAACATAGGTAAAACATTTAGATGTCTTCTTTACAGACTTCTAAAAAAACAGATTATTAAGTTATTTGCAAATATCTAATTATCAGTTATTTACAATGTATATTTTTAACGATTCCAATGCTGTATCATGCGTGCATTTTAGGTTAAACATTTAGCTGTTTTCTTCTATAGGAGTCATTAAAAACCTCCATTGCCTTGTCTAAATCTTCATTTTGAATTTTTGCGTAAACTTCTGTATTTTTAACTGAGGCATGGCCCATCAACTTTGAGACGTGCTCAATTCGCATCCCTTTCTGTAAAGCTCTTATAGCCCAACTGTGCCGTGCAGTATGAAAGGAAATTTCCTTATCTATTTTAGCCAACTTTGTCAGCTTACGTAAATCTTTGTTTGCATACGCATTTGCTGAAGATATTGCCTGATAGATCTTTAATTTATCTTTTTCATCTTTTTCCATTTGTAATAACGGAAAGATAAAAGAATCGGGATCTACAAATTTCCGGTTTTGCGCTTGTTCGGCAAGTGCGCGATAGTTTTGTAGGATGGACAACGATTTGTAAGGTAGCTTTATACCTATATCTTCTTTATTCTTCTTGATCTGAAAATATAGATGACCGTCGTAGACGTTACGCCACCGCATATTTAATAGGTCGGAGATTCTTATCCCCGCCGTGTATGCGCTAAACAAGTAAAGGTTTCTATGATGGTTTAGTTGCGAGCCTTCAAGTAGTGTCAAATCTTCAAGTCTGTCTAATTCCTCATCGGATAAAAATTGACGGGATGTCTTTTCTGATCGCAGCTTGATCATGTTGAACGGATTTTTCTCGTAAGGTATCAAGCCTTCGGCAACTGCGTCATTGATAACCGTGCGTATGATTTTAAGATTAGAATGAATAGTATTGGTATGGTTTTTAAGCTCGTAGATTAAATATTCCTGAAAATCTTTTATAAGTTGAACATTTACATCCTCAAAATATAAGCGCTCTTTCTTCCAATAGTTTTTAAGCTTCGCAAGTACCGTTTTGTAGTGAAGAATAGTCCCTATGCTAAATTCTTCCGTCCGAAGCCTGATTTGTTTCTCAAAATATGAAAAGAACTCAGCAGGGCCATTACCAACTAATTTCGATTTAATATCGTAGACAGTAACGAATTTAGATTTGGTTTCCATCGACAGCGATAGTGCCTGGGTTTCTGCAATCTTTTTAGTGATGAAATTGTTGATTTGTGAAGCATTAACAGCAGTTGTTTTTACTTTGCCCGTTTTGTCATTCCAGTCATTAGGGTTAATGTAAACGTCGAGTGCAACGTATTTTGAACGCCGATTTTTTGTTAAACGTAAGTAAAGGAACTTGTCCGGATTTTTTTGCTTTGTCGTGTCTTGGTGAGATTTTGATGGATGCCATTTTATGTTATATATAATTTAAAAATGGCTTAAAGTATGAAAATAAAAATCGTGTTAAAACGAGGCTTGGAGTTTAACTCTTAACCGAAACGTTTAAACGATAATGTTCAGTTATCCTTTATTGATCGAGCAATACTTGCAACAATTCGACATTACTATAAGGGTGTATAAGTCATATTTGCTTTACATTAGAATAATCCCTTTATTGACGAAGCCAGTCCAATAGCACTTCCCGCCAGCCTTGTCATTCTTTGAATTAACTTCATTGTATTAAAATTTTTGATTTCAAGTTCTAACCGATCAAAAATCTCTTTGTGATTGTTTTTATTTTCTGGATCAATTTCTTTTAATCCATCCACGGCGCGTGTTAAATACTTTTTAATTTCCAAAAATGAATTTTCAACCTCCTCATCTTTAAGCGCTACTAACATTGTGTCTATTACCTTGCTTTGATCCACCTGAAAAAAAGAATTGCCGGGTATGTTATCTTTTGTCGGTTGTCAAAATATTTAATCATGATGTCATCTATTTCGTTTTCGGGCGGACCGAAAATCGGCATAGAAATCAATGTCGTAAGAATATTAGGGGTTTTATATCTAGGTTTTTCCTTGTAATGAAGCGTAAAAACCGTCAAGTACTTTCCTGAGATTGCGTTTAACGCATTCCAGTAATCCTGGTCTTCTAATACTTTTTTTACTTGTGGTGACTTGAAATCATAAAGAATAAAAGAGAATGCAAGCGCCCTGTTTTGTGAACGAAATTCGTTGCAAAGTCCGATCAAATTTTCTTTAAAGTATTTAAATTCCTTTTTGTTACTATTAATATATATAGGCTGCATTGTGGATAATTAAAGGTTTTTAGTGAAGGTAAGATGGGTAATTTTAAATTGTTATCCAACAATAACATAGCTAAAAAAGAATATAGATATATTGTAATAATCAACTTGAATTCAAATCACATTAATGGATAATAAAGAATTTAAAATACTATCTATTGATGGTGGAGGCATAAAAGGTCTGTATACTGCAAATATTCTTGCTCAACTGGATGGAGAATACGAATGTAGTTTATCCGATCAACCTTGTTGCGGAAGCAGCTGCAATACATGAAAAAGTTCAACGCGGTATGAAAGAACTCCGTCTCCAATTATTAAAACAGCCGGGCTATGAGATTTTGATGTCTGGATGTGATGATATACTATTAAGGTTACCATTACACCTGTTCAAAATAGAATACTTTGCCGATCTTAAAAACGATTTCTATGTACGAGCTGGTTTTAGCATTAGTATAGGCGTAGGCGAATCAGTTCGAGAAGCCATATTTAACCTTCAAAGGGCAAAGCTAGATGGCAAAAACAAGATTGTTGGTTAATATTGAAGTCTTAGTTATTGCTTCAATCTTTGAGTTAAAAGATACCTGTTAGATCTCCATCCGCAATTACTGCATATGTGTCTGGTGAAATGACAAGCAGTTCTTACAGAAAATAATATAAGATATTATATTATTTTTGAAGGAAGACCAAATTAAAACATCATGGGATTTACTGTGGCAGAAAAAATAACTGTAGCAACGGCCGACGGTCCGGTGACTATCAAAACGGATGACATTGTTCAAATCACAAAAGCACCGGATTTGGGTACAAATCTGACATTTATGAAAGATGGCAAGGAAAAGACGGTATTGACTGTCGAATCATTTTTAAGAGTGATTTGGTACTTTAGCCGTAATCATTAAATACCTTTCAGCAGAGTTAACCTTAAAACCTTATTTAAATGATCGCTTCAATAAAATATTCAAATCTGTTCGAATCAAATAAATACATGATATAATATTTCTATAACGTTTATGGCAAAGGTCCGATATGCCATTACCATCATGCAGGAACCTTCAGTATAGGTGGCCGCCCATCTTTCGGGCAAACATGATTTTCTGTTACAGGTAAGCCTTTGTAATGCCTTTGAATACGAAGCCTTCCCGGATCAGAAGCTTTGCTGGCTGCCGATGGTAGAAAAGGTGAATATCTCGGTCGTACTGAAAGAATATAAAATAGAACCTGCAATGCCAGCTTTTTTGATAGCAGGTCCCGTTATAAAAGCCTAAGGAACGTGAGTTCGGGATAATGGAGAAGAAACAGAAGGGATTGTATGGTTTTTAACTATTTGAATATCAATAAGTAAGCATATTTTGTTATATTTAAGTGTCGAATTTAAATGATATCAATCTATGCTTACTCCCTCTAAAATTATCGAAATTTTCGTTAAAGTTGATGACTTCTGCAAAGAATTTGAGGCTGAGATAACCAGCCATCAACTTGAAGCAGGTAATTATAAGGTTAGAAACCGCAAAGCTTCTTTGTCCGACAGTGAGATCATTACCATACTGATCGCTTTTCACAGCGGTCATTTCACTAATCTCAAACACTTTTATCTGGCCTGTATCTGCCCGCATTACAAAGATTATTTCCCCGGGCTGGTATCTTACAGCCGCTTTGTAGAATTGCAGCAAAGAGTCGCCGTACCCATGATGTTGTTCCTGAAAATGCGGTGCCTGGGACAATCCCGCGGTATCAGCTTTATTGATTCGACCCACATTAAAGTTTGTCACAACCGGCGCATCCATAATCACAAAACATTTGCCTCGGTGGCCGAGAGGGGACAATGTTCCATCGGCTGGTTTTATGGCTTCAAACTGCACCTGATCATCAATGACAAAGGTGAAATACTGTCTTTTTACCTTACAAAGGGCAATGTTGATGACCGAAATATCAAAATAATGACCGCCATGACCCAGGATATCTTCGGCAAATTGTTTGGCGATAAAGGCTATATATCGAAAGCTTTGGCCGATCTGCTGTGGGGCAATGGTATACAAATGATTACCAAACCCCGTAAAAACATGAAAGACTTTAACATCTCACAAGCTGACAGAATCATGCTTCGTAAAAGGGCCATCATCGAATGCGTCAACGATGAATTAAAGAATATCTGCAAACTTCAACACACACGGCACCGATCGGTTAGTAACTTTCTGATGAATACGATGGGCGTACTTTGCGCTTACCACTTCTTCCCTAAAAAGCCTTCCCTTAATATTATCTTTGATGAGCATGACAACCAACTTTTGTTAGTCGCTTAACCCGAACTCACGTTAAGGAAGTTTTTTTATTTTTATCCCCAGCACCACCCTGATGATCAGTTCAAAGGTCAGGCCTAACAGCGGTGATACCGCATAACGAAACCAGTATTCCCAAACGTCCGGCTTTATTAAAGACAACGCATGGTGTACATTGTAGATATTCGCGGCCAGGCCTATGATGACGGTAACGACATAAATGGCGTCCAGCAGCAGCTTCTTGTACTTGTCCGGCGTTTCAATAATATCCTCAATGAGCAGGATCTCTATCACGGAAAGCGTTATGACAACGCTGCCATAAATCAGGATGCTGTTACTGTGGCCTGTGATCCCAATAATCCCCGCTTTGTAATCAAGGATCTGAATCGCATGGTAGATCAGCGTGATCAGTATCCGCTGAAGTACGATCTTAATTACTTTAATCATTTTTTCGATCAGTTTAATTTCAAACCTAATTGCAAGGTTCAGGCATAAACAGATCGCGCATTAGTTACTCCCGATTAGGTGACAGCCGGGCGTTTTACCCGGCTGCCACCTGATCAGTCGGTCAGTGAATCGCCGTGAAGATTAAAGTCTAAAAGATTTTTACCGGTACGGGTTTGATTGTCACGGGTCAGTTTTCTGGATTCCTTTTTGTGCCGCTGGTTTTCTGCCAGTTCATCGGCAAGCGTTTTTTCGATCTCCTGCAGGCTGGGGAAGGATTTGTCGGGGGCTTTTTTTAAAGTATGTAAAACCAGATAAATATTGGTATAAAGCTCCAGTTCGTGGTCGTTACCGATCTTTGGCTGCCGGCCATTTTCAATCGCGGTGTATAACCGCGCTACGATCTGCCGGTCATTTTCGTTGAGCTGCGGACGCGCCTCCTGGCGCTGCAATTCCCGTTTAAAGAACCGGGCGAAATTTAAAAAGGCGGGATTGTCCGTATTCTTTTCAAAATGCCGGTTGATGCAGCCATTGATGGATCGCAGCAGCGAAATGAAATTTGCCTGCGGAAGCGCATCAGACCAGCGCTGCGCGATATAACACAAGGCCCGTGCTTCTGCATAGGATTGTAGCCTTGGCATGATATCCGCGGTAAAAAAGATCTCTGCGCTATAGGTTTCCGATGTAAAGCTCACCTTACGTCCGTGTTTTTTCAGCAGGTCCGCCAGGCCTTGTATCTTTTCGATAAAGGCGCGGAACTCCCTGGCGATCTGGTCCAGCAGGGTCTCAGCATTCTGGATCTCGCGGTAGATAGGGTAACCGATATAGTACTGGAACCAGTTTTTTTCTTCCAGTGTCAAACCAAAAGGAAACTCATTGCGCAGACCTAGCGCCTGGCTGAGCATCACGTTATAATCACCGGCTAGTTCGCCACGCAGCAAAGTAGCTACCTCGGCATTGCTAAGTCCTTTCTTTAGCCATAGCCAGAGCACGACGCGGCGTGCCAGCAGTATTTCGGTAAGGTGTTCCAGGTTCACACTGGTATCCTTGTTCATTTTAAAAGTAGACTTGTTGAAAGTAAAAATGTGACCGAGAGTATAGGTCCGCTCGTAATGCGCAACGATCTCTGCCGCAGCGATAGAAATATCCTGTTCCAGCGCGTCATATTCAAAAGAATGGATGTATTCCACATAAGCGGGGCGGAGATAGGCCCAGCCGGAGCTGCGTGGCATCGACTTGATGGTTTCCTGGTTACGATCCACCAGCGCTATCAATTCTTCCACCAAAATACGCATACCATCTGGAGAGTTCAGGTATTCAGATTTTGGGAATATCTCGGTACGCACATTAAAATACCGAAAACTTTTGAACAGGAATTTTCGGTGGCGCGCGGATAACGCAGCAAGGCTTACAATGTGGCCGGAACGCGCGATCATATTGAGCAGCTTATAACCCTGCAGCCTTTGCTGAACGGATATACCTTCAAGCGTTTCATTCAAACGATAATCTGCCAGCACCAGCGATACATCATTGCTGCCCTTCCAGTCTTCTTCCAGGTACCGCAAGGCTTCAAGGGCATTCCCATAAAGGATCACCTCCACGCCTCTTTTCTGCAAAGCCAGTATCAGCGGGTGGTCTTTTTCGGCCTCGTCGTCAACCCACAGGATACGGTTTCGTTTTTTATCGGGCAGCACTTCGCTGTCGTTGTCATTATCCTCCGCCGAACTATCGCGGATCAGTTTCTTGCCGTAGCTTTTGACATCCAGCACCGCTTCGCTAAAGTTCGTATCGTCTATTACCGGAAATTTTGAAAGAAACTGCTCCAGAAAGAGCGACGGATCTTCGTTGTATACGCCGGCTATATCTTGGATCGTCGTTATAAAAACATCCAGTTCCGGATATCTGATCGAGCTGTCAAGCTTATGCGACAGTTCCTCCACGATACCGTCTTTGCGGCAGTAGTAATTTTGAATATCGTAAAGCTCCAGATCGTCAAGGTCATGCATCGTGTCGATACAGTCCAGTATCAGCTCGTTGCTGTTCACATTCAGCCGTTTGAATGAATGGCCTATCGTATTGATGATCCCCAGCTGCGACTCCTTTTTACTGACCTCGTTGCGCGATTTATGCGAAACGAACATGATCGGTTTGCGTATGTTCTTTAGCCGCAGTTCCTGTGCCAGCCGTATGCCGGAAGGGATAGTGCCGTCAGTCGACCACTGGCCGTCGAAGGCATCTTTGGTATCGATATAGATCAGAATACCTTTGCTCGCCTGCAGTTGGGGCATACATTCGCCTAACTTTGTCGATTCCAGCGCTTTGGCGCGGGCGTAATTCCGGAACCTCGGAACAATTTCGGTCCCAACTATTGAAAAGAATGTTTCCATGATTGCTTTATTAACGGTTAAACTTGGCGGTGAACTCTTCTACATATTTATCCAGCGCGCTTGTCAGTACCGCCACGCAGCGCTCATAGTTTGTTTCGCAGATGCCTTCGGTATGTTGTTTATACAGTTGTTGCATCTGCGGCGGAAATTCATAAATATCCGGTTGATGACTGAGATAAGCTTCCTTGTCCTCGAAAAGCATCAGCATCTGGTTCTTCCAGTCTGACATGGAATAAATGGATTCGCGGATCCGGATAAAATCCTGCTCTTTGACTTTGTTTGGAAAGCCGCGAAGCGATGAATAAAGGCTGTGGTTTCCCGGCGTCTGAAAGCTCTTTTTGCACTGGAATGCGATCCGTCGCCCCTTCAGATAACTGGCGATACCCTGAATAACGGGTTCTTCCGGCCGGGTGTGATAGACCAGATAAACCATTTTGATATAAGGGCTTTTAAATACACCCTGTAGCTGCTCGAGGTTCAAACCGTCGAAACAAACCCACAAACGCATTTTTTTGGTCACGTTCTTTCGGATAATGGTCCTTTTTAAAACATGCCAGTCGAGCGAATGGATGCCCATCTGATGCAGGCGATCCGGATTGGTCAGAAATATCACTACTTCCATAACTGCTTCTTCCATAACTGCTAAATTTTCGGCCTTGCCGCGTATACGGCGTCGACCAGTAAACTCTTAAACCTGTTTTCGATGACATATTGTGATAAGATTGAATAACCAAGGAATGGGATATTATCGGGAAGATTATCCGGTTTCCCGCGTCCGGAGGTAATAATGACCAGCGGCTTCTTGTCAAATAACCACGAAATTTTTTGTTCCAGCCTTTCAGCATAGGCAGCAACGGCGGTACGGTCTTTCCGCAGCCCTTCTGTTTTGAGCATCTTTTCGATAACACCTATATGAATGACCACCGCGTGAATACCCTTTACCTTGGTCTGGCGCTCGCATAAACTCAGCTGATATTTCGCCAGATGATCTTCGTAGTCAACAGGGTAAGTCTGGCGGCTCATATCGAGCACCCAACCGGGTGGGCAGTAAATCCCTGACATCTGCGCGACAGCGCCGACGCTCGGCGCATCCTGTGTGCCCCAACCCTCGGTATAAGGGTGTTTGCGGTCAAAAAATTGTTGGATACGTTCGTCGTATATGAGTACATTAGACAGAATACCATCCAGAAACTGGAAATTAACCTTTAAAGCGCGGCCTTTTTTTAACCTGTCACCCTTTACATAAGGATTATGGATCAGCATCGCCAGGTCCTTGTTCAGATGATTACTATCCTGATAAAAATGCGTCTGATCATTATTGTAATTAGCAAGTGTTTCGTTGAAATTGTCGCCGTGATCATCTAGTACGGCCATTAGTACATTCCCCGCATCCACATCGGCGTCAACCAGCCTGTTAAAATTCTCTTTGGGCTCGATCGCAGTGACCCCATGCTCCGCCATCTTTTGAAGTATCCAGCAACGCCAGGATTCCTCTATCAGCATATCGGGCGATTTGAACAGGGCCCTTAGGGTAAAGGGCCTTTTCGCTTGATGATAACCGTTTGCGGATGCTATTAACATATTTTTTGTAATTATGCGTTGTGATATATGATAGTTCCGGCATTTGTTAGTTGGACTTAGTTGGAGCGTCAGCTGATAGGTATAATTGATCGAAGGGTTGAAAAGCCATTGGCTGTAGGCAGCGTTGGCCATACCGTGCATACAGCAAATCCCCTCATCTTCCAGCGCCTTTAACAGCGCGGTATCCACACGGCCCTTTTTCACAAACAGCGAGCACCAGTCTTTTCCCTCGTTGTCGATTACCAGTATATCTTTGGGTTTGGATAAATAGATCTGGTAGGCCAGATGACTGCCTTTTTTCAGCGCCTTGAGTGTGGGTTTCTTTTCCCGCCATTCATCCTTTGAAAATTCGATCTCTTCTTCCTCGCTGAGCGGAATATTATATTTGTTCAGGTCGACATCCTCGATATTTATTTTCCGCAGGTAAGCGGCCGAAACATCCATTTCTATCAGCCCCCAGTTGCCGTGCCTGAGCTGGTTATCTTCCAGTATACTTTCGTTCAGCCGGCGGTTTTGCTCGGTCACCAATTCAGAAAGCCGGGGTTCGGGTATATCGCAGTTATCGAAAATGACGATCTCATAAAAAGAACGATCAAACGCACATTCCTTAATGCCGATGGTGAATACCACTTCCATTCCGGAAGGAATGATCGCGTGTTTTGCAGTGTTCCGGATGATATTTTCTAGTATGACATAAAAGGCGTGATGGCCTAGCACATCGTTGACGATACTGACCAGAACATCGTTATGAACGGTCAGCTCGGGACAATTACATTGTTTATTCCCGGCAGTGCATTCCCGGCAGTCTTTGATCTGCAGCCGGTACTTAAAATTATTCGAGCCGCTGATGCGGTTAAGCAGGATCCTGTTCTGGTCAAAACCCGCAATAACATCGCGCAGAAAATACTTTGAACTTTCCAGCGTCGGCGTACTGGTGGCTATATCGGCAAGGAAATCCATCCGCGTCTTCAGGTAGGACATCAGATAAGCGATAAAATCTTCCGAATGCACCTTATCCGCCTCACGATTGTTTTGCGCAAGAAAGGCTAAATACTGGTACTGGTGATTTTTGTTCTCTGGCTTGGTGAGCTCATCCTTCAGCTGCCGGATACTACCGGCCAGCACCAGCCTTGAGAGTACATGAGAGCCTATATTGTGACTGCCATTCCGGTTCAATAACTGGGATATGGCCGCACGTAGGGTGTTTTGAAGGATCCGCTCCTCGTATTTAGGGATCAGCTGATCGATATAGATCCGTTTGAACTCGATAGCGGTCAGTAGTTTAAAAACCGGTTGCATCCGTCGGAAGCGTTTACAGACCTCATGATGTTCGTTGCCGAGATTTTCGGCAGTGATCCGCAGACCAGGCCCCAGGATCTCCTGCACCACAATATTCAGATAAATGGCGTAGTTCCCATTTCTGTCCTTAAACTCTGGATCCGAGAAACGCATGATCCCCCGCGGGGTGAGTATATTTCTCCGAAACCGCGCCAGGTAATGGATCTCCGTTTGAAAGCTATGCGCCGTATTAATGAATTTCTTTTCCAACTGAATAGCCGCCACCAGCGCCTTAACTTCGCTGTCAAAATCCGAGGCGGGTATCTCCAGCAAGGCCAGCAGATCCATAC
>DATCQV010000200.1:0-12924 GCA_036569325.1 Mucilaginibacter sp.
TCCATTTTAGCTGAATCAGTTTTAGCTGAATCTGTAGCAGCTGAATCAGATTTACCTTTGCAAGCAGCGAAAGAAACTGCGATAACCAGGGCTAAAGCGCCCATTTTGAATGCATTTTTCATGTTAATTTCTTTTAAGTGATTAAATAGTTTCCCTTTAATACCGCAAAAAGCAAAAGGTAACCCACAAATTTAAAAATAAATTTACAGGTCACCTTTCGCGGTGTAAAAACTAAAAAATCAACAGAAAAACCAGTACTTATTTTTTCTTGGTTGTGTCTTTCTTAGTGGTGTCAACTTTAACAGTAGTATCTTTTTTGGTAGAATCAACAACTACTGAATCTTTCTTAACAGTTGAATCAACTTTAACAGTTGTATCACCACCGTCTTTTTTTGCGTTACCGCTGCAGGCAGCAGCAGAAACAGCGATCACTAAAGCAACGAAACCTAATTTGAATGAATTTTTCATCTTTTCTATATTTAAATGTGAGTTTTTGTACCCTTAATACCTCAATTTTGAAAAAGGTAACCCAATAAAAAATAAATAAATATAAAATCTATGGTTATTATAGATATTTAAATGGTTGCCTGTATTCTTTTGTTATTGTTCCTTCGCCTTTTTAACCACCGTCTTTTTAACTTCGGTTTTCGATGAGATCTTCTTGCTTACGGTATCGGTCTTCATGTCAGAAGTATCGGTGGCTTTTTTCACTGTGTCTATTTTAAGCGTGGTATCAGAGCGCTTCATGGTATCGGTAGTTGAGGCTGAATCAGCGGAGTTTTTGGCTGAGTCGGTATTGTCTGATGAGTTTTTTCCCTTGCAGGCAGCAACCGAGAGTATCAGTGCAAGCCCGAGCAATGGGCGTTTAAATAAGTTTTTCATGGCGGAGTTGTTTAACGTGTTGATATTTAACAATTTTTACAGATGTTGGTTTGCCCCGGGGTATAATGCTGAGGACACCGGCGCTTAATTTATCAACATTCACAACTACAGAGCCGGTAGCTACGTTTACAGCCTCGAAACAGAAATTTCTGTTTTAATTTTTTTTTATCGATAATGGGTTACAATTTCGCATAAACAGTATTAAGTAGTGAGTAAAGATGTAAACACCGGAGTACCAACGGATAGTGAAGTTATCCTGGGTATCCTGAACAATTCGGAAAGTGTATTAAAGCGGCTTTATATCGCTTATTTTCCGATGGTATTACAATTGGTTATCAACAACAATGGCAACGCCGACGATGCGAAAGACATTTACCAGGAAGCCATTATCGTTCTTTATAATAAGGTTAAGACTGGCGATTTTGAATTAAGCAGCAAGCTTAAGACCTACATTTATTCTATTTGCAGGCGGCTTTGGCTTAAACGGCTCACGCAAATGAACAGGTATGGCGGGGATATCAAAGATTTCCAGGAATACCTGGTAGTGGATGATGAGACCGAGAAAAATAACGAGCGCGATATCCAGTTTAATAAAATGGGGAGCGCGCTGCAGCAATTGGGCGAGCCGTGCAAAACCATTATTGAAGATTTTTATATCAATAACAGATCGATGCAGGAGATCTGTGAAAATTTCGGGTACACAAACGCAGATAATGCTAAAACCCAGAAATATAAATGCCTGCAGCGGCTGAAAAAATTGTTTTTTCAGCAAAAATAGGGAGTACTGAGATGAGCGAAAACAATCAATTGACAGACACCATTGAACGTTATCTTAACGGAGAGATGACCAAGGCGGAGCGTGCGCAGTTTGAAGAACTACGTGCGAAAGATGCTGATATAAACTCAAAAGTAGCCGAGCACAAGCATTTTACCAACCTGATTAAACAGTACGGTGAACGCCTGGAGCTTGAAAAACGTTTGAATGCCATACACGATGAAATAGACGTGCACGCTTTGGAAGATGAGCTGCTGATCCACCCATCATTCGTAGTACGGATGTGGAGGAATCATCATTCAAAAATATCTGTAGCGGCATCGATAGCCATATTTGCGGTGCTTTGCACTTTGTTCTTTACCGGTTATTTGTCTAACAGGGAAAAAAACTATGCCCAGTTAGTAGGCCAGATTCAAAACACCAATCACAAGATCGCCCAGTTAGATACGAAGGTTAACAGCCTTAATCCATCGTCGCGTCCTAATACTGTCGTGAATCCCGGCAATTTCAGGGGAACCGGTTTTGCCATTTCGTCAAATGGCTATATCGTTACCAATTACCATGTGATCACCGGCGCTGATTCGGTTTATGTACAGGGGAATGATGGGAAATCGTTCCGTACGAAGATCGTTTACACCGAGCCCGGATCGGACATAGCAGTTCTGGAGATAACCGATTCCTCATTTAAAACTTTGGGTGCTATTCCATATACATTTAAAAAAGCGGAAAGCGATATCGGCGAGAACGTATTTACCGTTGGCTACCCGCGTGATGCTATGGTATTTGGTGCAGGTTATTTAACAGCAAGTACGGGTTACAGGAACGATACGACGCAATACCAGATCTCGGCCCCGGTTAGCTTCGGTAACAGCGGCGGTCCGTTGCTGGATGGTCACGGTAATGTGATCGGTATAGTGAACGCCAAGCAAACACATATCGAGGGCGCCACATTTGCGGTAAAAACAAATTACCTGCTGAAGGCTATCAAAGATATCCCTGCCGATTCATTGAATCGCCCGTTAAGCATGACCGGTAAAAACGTGTTAGCCGGGCTGGATTATAAAACGCAGGTTAAGAAACTGAAGAATTACGTATTCATGGTTAGAGTATATAACCAATAAAGATCCCCAAAAACTATCCATATAGTTCAAGGCGCTGTAATGAAAGTTATAGCGCCCTGTTTTTTGCCCCTGGCCCCCCTGAAAGGGGAGGAAAAAAACTAAAGCCATTGTCATTTCGAGCGCGAGCGAGAAATCTTAGAAAAGCGATATGCGGACTATATATTACGGCTAATGCATTGACGTCAATGTCTGTTGTCTAAGATTTCTCGCTCGCGCTCGAAATGACAAGGATGGATTACCTATCCACTTCTCCCAGCACAAAATCTATCGAGCCAACAATAGCGATCAAATCGGCAATCATTACGCCTTTGGCCAGTTCTGGTAATACGGAAAGGTTATGAAAGCTTGGTGCACGGCATTTTACGCGGGTTGGTATTTCGGAGCGGCCATCGGCTATGAAGTAGAAGCCTAACTCACCTTTGGCGCCTTCACAGCGCACATAATAGTCCTGCGCCTTTGGGGTTATTTTGCGCGGCATTTTTGCGCGCGGGTCAAAATCGGGTGTACGTTTTAATTCTTTTTGCAGGCGGTCGAGACATTGTTCGATGATGTGGACCGATTGCTCTATCTCATCAACACGCACCTTGTAGCGGTCCCAGCAATCGCCTTTGGTACCCATTTCGCCTTTGCCAACGGGGATGTCAAATTCCAGTTCAGGGTAAACCGAATAGCCGTCAATGCGGCGCAGATCCCATTTTAACCCCGAACCCCTAAGCATAGGGCCGGAGCAGCCGTAATTAATCGCCACGTCCATCGGTAAAACGCCAACATTGGCCGTACGACTGATAAAAACCTGGTTATCGGTGAGCAATTGGTTCAGCTCTACCATTTTGGGTTTGAAATAATCTACAAATTCGCGGCAGCGTTCTTCAAAGCCAACGGGCAAGTCGTAAAATAAGCCACCTACCCAAATATAGTTATACAACATGCGCGAGCCTGAAGCCCATTCCAGCATACCCATTATGTGCTCCCTGTCGCGGAAGCACCAAAGAAATGGCGTGAATGCGCCAATATCGATCCCATAAGTGCCAATGGCAATGAGGTGCGATGCAATGCGGTTCAATTCGCAAACCAGTACGCGGATATATTCTATACGTTTGGGAATGTCTTTATCTATCCCCATCATCCGTTCAACACCCATCACAAAGGCATGGCTGTTATTCATAGATGCCAGGTAATCAAGCCGGTCGGTAAAAGGGATGGTTTGCTGATAGGTGAGGTTCTCTGCATGTTTTTCAAAACAGCGGTGCAGGTAACCAATATGGGGTATTACTTCCTTTACGATCTCGCCGTCGGTGATTAGTTCTAACCGCAATACGCCGTGGGTAGACGGGTGCTGCGGGCCCATATTAAGGACCATGTCCTCGGTAGCCGCATTGGCTATCTTCTGGTAATAATTATTTAAGGCAGTATCGTATTTCAATTTCGGATGTCGAATGTTCGATGTCGGATTTATCCCCGATTGCCAAATTTAGAAAATCCTATTCAAATGGTCGACTTAATTTATCCTCCCATCGCCATAAAGTAAAAAAGCCTGCGGGTCACTACTCCGCAGGCCTCTGATAAACTATAATTACTGATCCCGGAATGGTACTTCCGGAGACCCTAATCAAGTCTCTTTTATGCAAGTTAAACCCTTTCGGTCAACTTACTGGTTTGTGTGGCCAACCATGCATAGCTATACATAGCGGCGGCTTTTACTTTGCTTTGTCGACTCTTGAACGTCCAAACATCCTTCATGAAATCTTTATGATTTTTGCTGTTCAGCGTATCAAAAGCAACCGAAATAGTAGGCGTTAACGAATATGCCGAATGCCAGGTGCCGAACGGAATGAATAATGTTTCACCAGGGCCTACCGTGAAATGAATAGGCGTAGCATCTTTATATTTCGGATGTTTTTCAAAATCAGGCTCAAAAATATTCAGTTCTGAGCGCCACGGATCGTCCGGACGTGGATACAACATATCTTCCTGTCCGCGAGGAAACACGGTAAAGCGTTTTTCGCCGTAAAGCTGGGTTATCCAGGCATTCAGGTGGTAATAGTCGATATGCAGGTAGGGAAACTTACCACCCGGACCCCCGATAAACAATTCGGTAGCGCCGCCCCATTTGCCGAGTTTGAACATGGGATTTTTTAGCCAGTTCGATTTTGCGTAGTGCAGATCGAGCGGATCGAGCAGCGGTAACAATTCAGGCAAAGTTTCAGGAATATCGAAAATAATTGGGTATGGGGCAGGCTTTTCAACCGAACTGGTTTCTACCATGTCCATAATATCCTTCATTTTATACATGGTGCCACGACAGTCGGTTTCGCGTTCGGGGTAATTTTCCCTGAACCAATCGGGTGTGAACAGGCCGTTCGCCTTCCAAACTTTGGCTGCATTGGTAAACACCAGCGGGATGCCGGGTTTGTAATGCTCTTCCATAAACTCATCGTAGGTAATATTATCTCTTCTTATAATATCCATAATGCCGAAGTGGGGTTTATAATTATTTATGGCTTATACGGCAGTGTGTAACAAAAGGTTAGGGCGATATAAAATAACATTGGAGGATGGAATGAGGAGTTGGGCAGGTCTTTTTCTAAGAAAATTCACCTTGTCATTTCGAGCGCGAGCGAGAAATCTTATACAAGCGACATTAACGCAAATGCAATAGTCAGGATGCAGGGTGTTTAAGATTTCTCGCTCGCGCTCGAAATGACAATGGGAGGAAGTTACTCACTTATCAATTTTAATACCCTTATAATATTCCGCTGTTTTATAGTCTTTCCTCAACGGAAATCCTTCCCAATCGTCTGGAAGCAAAATACGGCGCAGATCCGGGTGATTTTCAAAGAAGATGCCCATCAGGTCGTAGGTTTCGCGCTCATGCCAATCTGCTGTACGATAAACGGAAGTGATACTTGGGAATGAAGGCAGGTTATTCAGATCGCGGTCGTTCTCAATACTTATTTTTAAAGTGAGTTGTGTTTGGAAAGGGATAGAGCCCAGGTGGTAAACCACGCCGAATCTATTCGCCTCAACGCCAAAATCTACGCCGGTAATGCTGCTTAGGAGATCAAAATAAGTTGCCGGGTTATTGCGCAGTTCCAGGCATACATCGGCTATTTGTCCGGGGGCTATCAACAATGCAGGCTGAAGACCGCCTGTTTCTTCGCCGGCTATTACGTCAGCGCCGAACTTTTCAATAAGCAACGATTTTATGTCCTCAAAACTCATGGCGCCAGGCGAACTTTTTTCCAGTTTTTATTATCGATCTTTTTGTAAAGGATGCGGTCGTGCAGGCGGCTTGTGCGGCCCTGCCAAAACTCAACTAAACGCGGCTTAACAATATATCCGCCCCAGTATGATGGTTTTGGAACTTCTTTGTCGGCATATTCGGCGGCAAGTTCTTCCCATTTTTTTTCCAATCCGCCGCGACCGTCAATTTCCTGGCTCTGCGGCGAAGCAACTGCACCGATCTGGCTGTTTTTGGGGCGTGAATGAAAATATTTTTCTGATTGCTCCTTGGTGATCTTTTCAATAGTACCCTCGATGCGCACCTGACGCTCTAACGACGGCCAGAAAAATGTAAGCGCAGCAACAGGATTTTTTGCAATCTCCTTACCCTTACGGCTCAGGTAATTGGTGTAAAATACAAAGCCGTCGTTATAAACGCCTTTCAGCAAAACAATGCGGGCAGAGGGGCGGCCATCATGCGTGGCGGTGGCCAGCGTCATGGCATTGGGTTCGGGTGCATTAGCTTTTTGAGCCTCTTCGAACCATGCCTCGAATTGTTTGATCGGGTCGGCCTTCGTGCCGTTTTCGGATAGGGTAGAAGCTGTATAATCTTCCCTTAAATTTTCTAAATTTTGCTGCTCCATTTGTGCAAACTTACAAATTAATCGGTAGGTTGTATAAACGCCGGTGCAAGATGACAGTGAGTAGGGAAACTAATAATAGTTTGGCCGGGTAAACGTTTATGGCAATATAAATTGAGCGTTACGACTTTTAATTCTTACCGGCTCTATTTGGAAACTGAACATATTTTTACAATACTTGTTATTCTAACAAATTAACAACTATGCTAAGCACTGTACCACCGGCCATGGGGCGTTTACTGATATCGGAACCGTTTATGATGGATCCGAATTTTAAGCGGTCTGTTATCCTGTTAACCGAATATTCTGAAGCCGGCGCTATGGGGTTTATTTTAAACCATGCCAGCGAATTTTTGCTCGGCGACCTGCTGCCCGATCTATCTTACTCGGAGATCCCCGTTTTTATAGGCGGACCGGTTGCCGGAAATACCCTGCATTTTATTCACCGCGTGCCCAAAAAAATTGCAGACGGCATTGAAATAGCCGAGGGTGTTTTTTGGGGAGGCGATTTTGAAGCCGTAAAAGAACTGATCACCAGCTACCAGTTAAATGCCGACGAAATAAGGTTTTTCACCGGTTACAGCGGCTGGACGCCAAGCCAGCTGGATGACGAGATCAAGGAAGATAGCTGGATAGTTGCCGATCAATCAAACTCTGATACTATTTTCTCACCTAATGATGATACACTTTGGCGCGAAGTAGTGATAGGCCTGGGCCAACGTTATGCGCACATTGCTAATTTTCCGGAGAATCCGGCGTTGAATTGAGGGTTGTCTGAACCTTGATTTATAGGATTTTTGGATTGAAGGATGTTGAGCAAGCATAAATCAAATCAGGTAAATCATACAATCAAACGAATCATGGTTCAGACTATTGACAGCCTCTTACTAAAATTCTATACTCTTTGCCGATTCCTCAACCTTCTTTTTAAGATCTTCTTTATAGGCGATCAGATTTTTAACGATCTGCTCATCGGCGGTTGAGATGATCTGTGCGGCAAGGATACCTGCATTTTTTGCTGCATTTAACGCCACGGTAGCCACAGGGATGCCATTGGGCATTTGAAGTATGGAAAGGATAGAATCCCACCCATCAATTGAATTACTTGATTTAACCGGAACGCCTATTACCGGCAAATGTGTTAGTGAAGCCACCATACCTGGCAAATGTGCGGCGCCGCCTGCGCCTGCAATAATAACTTTTAGTCCGCGGCCTGCGGCTTCACGGGCGTAAGTGAACATACGATCGGGCGTACGGTGGGCCGATACAACGGTTATTTCGTATTCAACACCTAATTCTTTTAATACGTCGGCGGCGTCCTGCATTACGTTCAGGTCCGACTTGCTGCCCATTATGATGCCTACTTTGGTGGAGTTCATAGTTGATAGTTCATAGTTGATAGTTCATGGTTTATGGTACCAGAAGCTACTTTTTATATGATGAAGTTTTACTTTTTTAGTTGAGTAAATCGCTAATCGCGTCTTTTTGACCATGAACCATGAACTATGATCCATGAACTAAAATCACGCAATTACTTTCAGCGTTTGCTGTACAAATCTTGCCTTTTCAATGGCCTTTTCCCTGTCGGCGTCAACTATGGTCACGTGGCCCATTTTGCGGAAAGGTTTGGTTAATGCCTTGCCGTATAAATGTACATAAACGCCCGGCTGGCTCAATACTTTTTCAATGCCCTCATAAACGGCTGGTCCTTCGTGGCCAGCTTCGCCTAAAACATTAACCATAATGGCATTATTTAAGCAAGCAGTGTCGCCAAGCGGCTGGTTAAAAATGGCCCGTAAATGCTGCTCGAATTGCGAAACCACGTTACCCTCAATGCTCTGGTGCCCACTATTGTGCGGACGCGGTGCCAGTTCGTTTACCAATATTTTGCCGTGTTTGTCTAAAAACATCTCAACAGCAAGCAGGCCTACAATCTTCAGGTCTTCGGCTATTTTGGTGGCTATCTGCGCGGCATCCTGCTGAATTTCGAATGGCAGGGTAGAGGGCGAGATCAAAAACTCCACCAGATTGGCCTGCGGGTTAAACTCCATTTCCACTAATGGAAAGGTTTTAACTTCTCCATCGTCGTTGCGTGCCACAATTATTCCTATTTCCTTTTCAAAATCAATCCAACGCTCTATCAGGCTGGGTTCGGTAAAAGCACCTTCAAGGTATGATTCATCTATTACCTTGTAAACGCCTTTGCCGTCATAACCGTCGCGACGTAATTTTTGAATATAGGGAAAGGGAATATGGCTTTCTTTTAGCTGTTCTAAATTTGAAATGATCTTAAATTCGGCAGTAGGAATATTGTTTTCTTTGAAGAATTGCTTTTGCAGGCCTTTATCCTGTATGAGCCTGATAACCCTTGGCTGAGGGTAAACCAGCACGCCTTCGCGCTCCAGTTGCTCCAATGCATCTACATTAACCTTCTCGATCTCGATGGTTAGCAGATCGACTTTCTTACCGAAGTTGTAAACGGTTTCATAATCGCCGAGGGAACCTACCACAAACTCGTCGCACAGTTTACGGCAGGGCGCTTCCCTATCCGGGTCAAGTACCTTTACTGTAACATTGTAATTTATAGCCTGTTGTATCAGCATGCGACCCAATTGACCGCCGCCTAAAATTCCAAGTTTAAGATCTCCGTAAAATGCTTTCATTATTGATGGTGCAAGTTTAGCCTAAATTGTTCAATCAACCTAACGCTGTTGCCCGCTTATCTTTTTGGTTAATTTGATATAGAAGATAATATGTATGATGAAGAAAACAATGCCTGTAACAGTATAAACCACGGTGTTGGTTTTTCCGGCAGGCGTTAATAAGTTAGTAATGATAAAGGCCAGGGGCCCTGCAAAAAACAAAAACAACCGCCATGCCGGGTTCGACCAGATAGACGGATTGATAGTGAACGCCGCCGGTACCGACATGATCAGTAAAATGCCATTCAGATAAAACATGCCCGAAATAATTGCCGGAACGGCCTTGGCATAATCGTGCCCTTTCATCTGTATCGCATACACCAGGCACGATACCGCAATGGATACGATGAGCGAAAAAATAAATGTTTTAAAAAGATTGATGACGATGGTTTTTAACATGGTGCGAATTTCGGGATTTTGAACGGGACGTTGTTATTTATTATGTAAAAAAACACGCTCTGATTTGCCGGCGTTGGCTTGGTTCTTTATTTTTCGTTCTGCCACCAACGCAATTGGCAATCCGACAGCAAATACCAAAATAGCCATCCCAATTATTGTCGGCAATATTTTAAAAGGTTTCATGCCTATCTGAGTGAACGGCAGCACCAGGATATTCATGATGATCCAGGTAAGCAGGCCGTACACAAAGGCAACGATAAACTCATTGCCCAATATTTTATAGAACCAGTTGTAGGTTTTATACCACAGCACCGTAAAGGCAAAGGCGATGAAATAGTGAAACGCTATTCCCCAGTAAACCATTGGCCAGCCGCCGGAGAAGGCCTGCCGCGGCCCGAAGGCGGCGCTTGCTATATACTGAAAAATAATAACCGGCCCCGCTTTGTAGCTCCATATTATGGCGCAGATGCCATCTAAGGTACCGGTAAAAAGGCCCAACAAAAATACGGTAAGTGAGGTTTTGGCGGGTTTTGCTACTATGGGCATGGCCTTTTGTAAAAATTAAGTTATCAAAGTTAGATAAATGTATGAATTTGCTTTATTGCAATACCAAAACGTAATTAATTTGTGACAGCTTCGTTAAAGGAAACGTTTTTAACCAATTATAAATTAATTATTTGTAAACATTTTTTTATTTCTTTAAAACTATATTCCGCAGTTTGGAGTTATAGTTTCCGGGAATAAATCAATGGTAGGGTGTTAATTGAACACTCAACGCAATTTGCAACCATACCAATTAATAAAAATAATATCTTATGAAAAAATCAATTGTAATCGTAGCGGTGGCTTTATCCACTATAGGACTAATGTCTAACAGTGTATTTGCACAAACACCTACTACGCCAAAGCCCGTAACCCCTACACAGCCAACACCGACGCAACCAACCCCAACCGCGCCGCCGACACAGCCTGCGCCAACTACAACGCAGCCACCGGCAGCAACCCCGGGCGCCAAGGCCGATTCTGTAAAAGACGTTGAAGCTACATTAGCTAACGTCGCCGATCTGTCGACCCTCGTTAGCGCTATCAAAGCTGCCAAAGTTGATGCTACTTTGCAAGGTGCCGGTCCGTTCACTGTGTTTGCACCAGACAATACTGCGTTCAGCAATATTCCAAAAACAAGGTTAGACAGCTTAATGGCCGATCCCGTTAAACTGGCAAAACTGGTTAACGCACACGTTATTGCCGGTAAATACGATAAAGCAGCTATCATTAAAGCTTTAACCAATGCCAGCCGTTCGGCAACTTTAAAAACCGTGGACGGGCAAACCATCACTATTGCAGTAGTTGATAAAAAATTGCAGCTGAAAGATGCGGAAGGTAATACCGCACAGGTAACATCGTTTGATACACCGGCCTCTAACGGCGTGATACATGGCGTTAATGGAGTGCTGATGAGTAAGTAACAATCACCGTAATAAATATGAAAAGCCCGGAACTGGTAACAGGCCGGGCTTTTTTAATTCAAATTTTAAAGATTATGAACTGGTATTACAAGATCTGGGTAGATGCTATCGCAACGCAAAAGCAAAGTAAAACCGACCGCAGCAGTTGGAAACTGTATTCAATTGTATTTATGTCGGTTTTACAGGGGCTCAACTTGTTCACTTTGCTGTTGTGGATCAAGGTGGTTATTAACCGTCATTTGCTTTTAATGATGCCGGTAAGCGTGTTCAATGCCAAGCCGCTTAATGGGTTTATTTCGGTGATTATAACTTTTTTCCTGCCTTTTCTCATTTTAAATTACCTGCTCATTTTTACGAATGAAAGATATAAACGCCTCGCGGAGCAATACCCGGCACAAAATGGAAAGCTCTTCAAAAAATATGCGCTATGGACGGTAGGTCTGTTGATCATCCCGGCGGTAATTAAATTTATGTTTTTTGGATAGAAACCTATTTCAGGTAAGCTCTCAGGTATTCAAATATCTTCGCCCTGATATCGGGCACGTCGAACATCACACCATAATGCGGTGCGTTGGGTACAATGATAATGCCGCTTTTTACGCCTGCCCTGGTTAACAACGCATGCAGGTTTTTAGATTGCTCCGGATTTACCGATTGGTCTTTCCCGCCCTGAACAATTAAAAACGGTGGATCATTTTTGTCCACGTAAGTTGCCGGACTTGCCGTCCTGGCCAGATCGGGCCGGGCCACGGGAGTTGCACCCAGCAATATCGATACCGGCGATTTTGGATCGTTATCATTCAATGCATTAAAATCCGAAGGACCGTAAAAATCAAGGCAGAGTTTTATTTTAAACTTCGGCTTTTTTCCATTGGCATAAAAAGCTTTGATATTGCTGTTGTTGGTTAACGCAACCATATTGGCCAGGTGCCCGCCGGCAGAAAAGCCCATCAGCGCAAGTTTATCTTTATTTAGTTTATATTTCGCAGCATTCTCGTACAAAAACTCAATGGCCTGGTTGCAGTCCTGCAGCTGCGCAGGGAAAGGAGCGGTTGTGCTCCACCGGTAATCGATAGAAACTACGGCATAACCGCTGTCAGCAAAGGCTTTCAGGGTTTGGGTCATGTAACCCATGTCGGCATATTTATCGTTCATCATCCATGCGCCGCCGTGTATCCAAACAATAACCGGGTATTTGTCTTTTTTTGCCGGCGGAATATAGATATCCAATAAGTGTTTCTTCAAGGTATCCTTAGCATAAGGAACGTTGCCGATAAGGGTGGTGCCTTGCGGGAAAATGTCAGCTTTGGGATTGGTTTGTGCCGATACGAAATGTGTTGCTGTAAATAAGCAGGTAACGAGGAGCTGGGTTCTTTTCATAGTGATTGGTTAGTTAATACTATATTTCACCGCCTTGTCATCGAGCGAGAGCGAGAAATCTTAGACAAGCCGACATTAGCGCTAATGCATAAGCGTAACTGCATAGTCCGGATGCACGGAGTTTAAGATTTCTCGCTCTCGCTCGAAATGACAAGAAGCTTATTATTGGGTATTAAATTATACTTCTGCAGGCACACTCTTCCCCGCACCTACCAAACTCTCCCCCTCAATCTTCTTTTGCAATTCCAATATCGCGCCTATCAAAGCTTCAGGTCTTGGAGGACAGCCCTGCACATACACATCCACCGGAATCACCCTGTCCACACCTTTTACTAC
>DATCQV010000201.1:0-13951 GCA_036569325.1 Mucilaginibacter sp.
TAAACGAAGGGAGAGTGAACCCCGTGCCTGTTTTTTGCTTTGAGCCGGTGAAGCAGGTAATCTTTCGCGAACCTTAAATTTGCCATGGCTGTAAAATTATACAAACGTTTAGTATTTTAGCAGTATAGCATGATAAATCCAACAGAAGTAAATTCCCTGATCCGATTATTAGACGACCCCGATACCGAAATATATGAACACGTACATCAAAAATTACTTTCATACGGCTCAGAAGCAATAACTTATTTGGAAGGCGCCTGGGAGCAGGCATTCGACAGCATTCAACAAGAACGTATAGCCAACCTGGTTCATGAAATTCAGTTCGGTATTGTAAAAAAAGACCTTGAATTATGGCAACTGGGCGGCGCGTTCGACCTGCTGCGGGGTATTTTAATTATCAACCGTTATCAATACCCCGACCTTGACGAACAAAAGGTAATTAACCAGATAGAGGGCATTAAGCGCGACATCTGGATCCAGATGATGAATGAATCAAGCCCGGCGGAACAGGTGAAACTCATTAATCATGTATTTTACAGCATTTACGGTTTCAGCGGCAATACCGCCAATCACCAGGACCCGCAAAACAGCTACATCAGCCAGGTATTGGAGACCAAGAAAGGCAATCAGATCTCGCTGGCCATTATTTATTCTATCATTGCCCAAAAACTGGATATCCCTGTCTACGGCGTAAATCTGCCGCAGCACTTTATCCTCGCTTACTTAGACGAAAGTCGCCAAAGTGAATTTGACGGCGGCATTCTCTTTTATATCAATGCGTTCAACAAGGGCTTCATTTTTGGCAGGAGAGACGTGGATATGTTCCTGAAACAACTGAACCTGAAATACGATAAGCAGTTTTACGAGCCCTGCTCTAACACTGATATCATCAAAAGGGTACTGCGAAATTTGATTTCTTCTTATGAGCATTTAGGTTCATCGGATAAGGTTGATGAGCTGAATGAGTTGCTGAAGATAGTGGAGGCGTGAGGCCCGGATTTTATAACTCAGCATGACACCCTTTACGTGCGTTTAACTAAAAGAAAGCGATAAACAGGAAAGGCGATCCATTTGGATCGCCTTTCCTGTTTCATATACTATCTGAGATTACTCAGGCTGTTGCTCATCAGTTGGCAGGCCAACTACTTTATAAGCTTTGTTACCTTTGTCATCGGTTGTTTCCTGGTAGTAAACACCGTCCGGAGATACGTACAGCTTTTCGCCGTTAACTTTTATCTTCCTGCAGTCAGGAGGCAATTGGCCAACAATGTCGCCCATTTGCGGGCCCTGATATTGATCGTCGTCAACGTTTGTTCCGGTGTTCAATTCACCGTCTTTACCGGCAACCTGGTAGACAGTGCTGCCGTCGTCTTTAGTTACAGGCTGATAGTACACGCCATTCAGCTCATAATATTGCTGACCGTTGATCACTATCGATTGTGCCTTTTCAGGAAGTTCCTTTACTTCAGCGCCAATTGGCGGTTCAACTACGGTATATTCGTTATTATCATATTGATAGAACAAGCCATCGCTATAGTAATATTGAAAATCGCCGTAGTAGAATGGATAGTAGCCGTAAGGCAATACACCAATTGAAAAACCAAGGCGCGGCGCATAATATGAACCATAGTAACCACGATTGTAATGGTAGTAGTTATGATTTCCCCAGTAACCACCGCGACCGTAACCTATATGCGGCGAGTTGCGGTAAACATAGCCGCTTGAGCCTGCTGTAGCCGGGCGATGAGTTGCATCTATTGAACGTGAAGGGAAGCCGTAGTTACGGGTTACGCCAACATTAGGACGGGCTGTTCCATAACCATAGTTGCCACGCGGCGCAATGCCTACACGTGCCTGCCCGTTATTATTAGGACGGGCGAAGCTGCCGCCTGATGGCTGACGAACAGAAACAGAAGGCCTTGAAACACCTACGTTACCTGACGACGGAGCCCTTGAAGGAGCCGGCGAAGCGCTTACAGCTGGCCTTGAAGACGAGCCGCTGCTGCTGGAACCTCCACCGCCACCACCAGAAGCAGTTCTGTGTTGCGCGCTGGCTGGAATTGCTAAAGCTACACCTATCAGTGCACCTAAAGCTGTGTTAAACACATTTTTATATATAGCTTTCATGATTAATATTATTATCTGATCTCTAAATATTCGGTTTTGTGGCCGGTTTATAGTATATAGACTGAAATTGGTATAAACGGTTTAATCCTCAACAAATTATTTTGTAATAATACTAAAAAACAAAACCGGGCATCTATTTAAGCGGAATTATTACAATTGGCCCATTTCCAGTAAATATACTGAAATAGTGACAAATTGCGTACCACAAACCTTTACGAGGCAAAACGGGCTAAAGTTGCTCGCCAATAAACACGAAAGGCTCCTGGAAATGCAGGCTGAAAATACCATCGGCAATTGTTTGAAACCGACTTTCATCAATCTGCTCAAGGCCCGAAGTTTCAAGACCGGTTACCGGCTTTAGCAACCAAATTATCTCGCCCGCCGGCTTCCATTTGCTGAATCCGGAAGTTATAGGGAAAATGCGCTGGTTACCGTTTAAAATGACAAGATTTATTTGAGAAACGAACGGGGTATAATCGTGGAACCGAAATTCATTGGCAATGATATTTACGGCGGGGTATCCGTATCCTGTAAGATGCTGCAACGCGGCATAAACAAGGTTGCTATCAGTAATGTGCATCAGCTTTACATCTGATTGTTCAATCTCTGTTGTTCCGTTGGTTATCAGCCAGTCTATTTTAATGCCATACGATAACAACTTTTCGGCAGTTTGCGGCGTGGCAATAACGGTAGGACTCCATTCCAGCAACTGACCCAACAATTCGTCATCAAAATTATCCAGGCCTAACACCAGCAATGCTGGTTCCTGTTTTTCGCGTACTACGTGGTGAGAAGACATGGATATATTTGTGTGGGTGAGTTAGAACCAGGAGCCAAGAATCAAGAGCCAAGATAAAAAAAAGAACTAACAACCCGCGTCATTGCGAGGAACGAAGCAATCTCTACACAGGACATTAACGCCAATGCATAGTCCAGAGATTGCTTCGTACCTTGCAATGACGCGCAGGGAGCCGTCCTGGCTCCTGGCGCCTGTTCTTGCTTCTTGACTTCTTGCTTCCTGGCTCTTGACTCTTATCTTCCTGAATCTCTCCCCCCCTCAATATATTTTCTTCTGAAATTCCTTCAGCGCCCGCCCTGCATCAATGGCCATATTCACCGCTGCCGATACGGCTATTCCATATATGCCGGTTTTCAAGAGCGGATCTACATCTTCTATCTGGATACCGCCAACGGCTATAACGGGAATGGTTATTTCCGAGTGATCCTGTAACTGGCGGTACCCTTCTAAGCCAAGCAACGAGTGGTTGTTGGGCTTAGTGCTGGTCAGGGCAAACGGACCGTATCCGCAGTAATCAACCACGCCGGTATCTTGTACAGCCCTTAACCGGTGAATGTTTGTTGCCGATGCACCGAGCGTTTTGTCGTTGCCGATGACTTCGCGGATGGCAACAAGATCGGCATCCAGGTCTTCGATATGTACGCCCTGCGCATCAACCTTGTCTAATAAATGGTAATGATTGGTGATGATGAGCGTAGTCCCCCAATCATCGCATACTGAAGCGATGGCTTTGATGTCCTCGATGAGTTCATCATCCGGCTTGGTGAGGCAACGGTATTGGATCCATTTCGCTCCCGCTTCGCAAGCTATGGTTGCCTGTTTGTAATGGCTGCGGGTACGCAGGTTTTGCGTTAAGTAATGAAATCGAGCGATGTACTTTTTCATAGTGAAGTCAGTAAAGTCCGAAAGCCGGTAAAGTCCGGAAGTAAAAAGAAGTAAAAGTCCGAAAGAATATTTAGCTTATTTCTTCTTTTGGACTTTACTGACTTTTCCGACTTTCGGACTTCCTCCGGCTACTTCAGCACCTCCGGAATCGGTTTGCCAATGCAGCCGTTCGGAGCTTGTATGTGTAATAATGCGGCAACAGTAGCAGCAATATCGGTCATGTGTGTTTCGCGAACCAGGCTTCCATGCTTAATTCCCCAACCCATAAACACGAGCGGAATATGATTATCGTAAGGATTCCACGTACCATGTGTAGTTCCCGTAGGGCCGCTATCGCCAGACGAATGGCCTGTGAAATAGCCAGGTTTTACAATTATTTGTATCTCTCCGCTATGTTCTGCATTGTAACCATTGATAATCCGTTCGCGCAGATTTTCCGGAATATCGGCTGTTGCTGCTTTTTTCATGTCGACAACGTAGGCAATTGCATTCTGCGTTTTGAGAAAGTTTATACAATCCTGCTTTAAAACTTCTTCGTCCAAATGCAAATAGCGAATATCTTTATAATTAAAGTTCACCTGGTAATTGGCGAGACTAAGCACCAGTTTTTCGGCTTTGTATTTATTTAACAGGAACTGGTTCAGATCTTTTAACGTTTGTCCATCATCCCAGGTTCCGGCGGGGATGTCGTGATCTTTTAAAAATACGGTATTGTGTGCTGCACCGTGATCGGCCGTCAAAAATACTGTATAATTCCCCTTACCTACCTTGGCATCAAGATAGGTGAAAAAGGTGGCCATATCACGGTCGAGACGCAGATAGGTATCTTCCGTTTCGATAGCGTTTACACCAAACTGGTGGCCAACGTAATCTGTCGACGAAAAACTAACGGTTAAAAAATCTGTAACGTCATGCTGTCCCAATTGTTCGCCGTTTACTGCCGCCACAGCCAGGTCGAGCGTCATGGTATTGCCGTAAGGGGTCGAGCGGATCAATCCGAGGTTATTCTTGTACATGCCCGATGTTTTTACAGGCATAGTTGGCGCATCCATGCCCTTAAACTTGCCTTCATACTTGTTATCGTCGGCAGTGCTTTGAACATAGGTATCAATAGGGTAAAGCGTGTTCCAATCTAATTTCAAATAGGTTTCGGGAAGTTTTTGATCATTAAACTCTTTAACCCACTGTGGCAGGTCTTTCATATAATAGGTGCTGGTTATCCAGTTGCCGCTTTTATCATCAAACCAATAAGCTGCATTTGCAGAATGCCCCGCCGGAAGAATGCCTCCCCGGTCTTTAAGCGCAATGCCTATAACTTTTGAACGGAAGTTAGTTGCCAGCTTTAACTCGTCGGTAACTGTAGTAACCAATAAATTTCGCGGCGACATTTTGCCCGCGGTTGAAGTACTGCCTACAGTTTGTACCGTTGTATCTTCGGTGCAGTACATTGATTTGCCCGATGCCTGGATAATAAAATCATTGCCTGCTATGCCGTGTATAGATGGTACTGAACCCGTGTAAACGCACGTATGGCCGGGAGCGGTAAACGTTGGCAGGTAATCGATCTGTGTATTATCACAGGTAAAGCCTTCATTTAAAAGCCGCTTAAAGCCATTGTTTGAGTACCGGTTGTAATACCTGTATAAATAGTCCCAGCGCATTTGATCTACTACAATACCTACAACCAATTTGGGGCGCGGTAGTTCAGTTGACGACGCTGCCGGGGTAGAAACGGCAACGGCACTCAGGCTTTGTATTTTTTTCTTTTTTGTTTGCGCTGATACCGGGATAACGGCGAAAGCGATCAACAAAAGGGGTAGATGTTTGATCTTCATCTTTAATAAATTGTTAAGTAGCGCAAATATCAGCAATGGATTTAAAATACAATGTGATATTTACGTTACTACAAATTAAAATTTAAGCTACAGAAGGGCCGAATACCAATAAGGAATGCTGGCTTGCCGTATGCAGATCGCGCCAGGCACGATTGATTTCGCTATCGGTATGAGCAGCGGCCAAACCGCATAAGGGATAAAGCTGATCAACCAGTTCGCGGCTTAGTTTAGCAAGCGCGTGGCTGGCCTGGCTTACCGGTATCAAGCGCTCATTTAGTGTGATGTCGTTCTTACAAATAGCCGCCCAGGAGCGTTCAACAGTATCATAAAAATTCTTTCTCTCTAAAGTCATTTCCGTTTCTGCGTTGTTGAGTTTTTCGGTAAGCAATGTTTTTTGCTGGTCGGATAACCGGGATTGTTTTGTTCTCTCCGCAAAGATCTCGCGGCACAGGTCCATAAAATGAAGTGCTATACCTGAGATTGCAACAGCGATGGTGGTTTCGGCTAATTGCAGGAAAGGATAGAGGTAGATAGGATCTTTTATAAAAGCCGCGGCTGGGTCAATCTTAAACTGGCGATTGGCCGCTACTTCCAGGTCTTTAATTTCAAAGGTATCGCTGCCGGTAGCCATCATACCCATGTATTTCCATGCCCGTATAATTGTCACATCTTTCCTGTCGAATATAAATGGCAGGATCAAAGGCCTGTTATCGGCCAATACCGGCTCGCCGTTTTTGGTAATGATGCAATTGGCGGTGATGTGGGTAGCATGGTGTATGCCGCTGGCGTATTTCCAGGTACCGTTTATCCGGTAGCCGTTTGCAGTAACCTCGGCCGTACCTGCTGGCGCGCCGCTGCCGGCCAGGCAAACATGTTGGTTATTGAATATTTGAGCGGAAAATTCGGAAGAAATAAACCCGCCAAACCATCCGGCTCCGTTACATAAGGTAACAACCCAACCGGCGCTGCCATCGGCCCAACTGATGGCTTCTTGTGTATGCAGCAGGTCAATAAGGCTTACTTGCTGCCCGCCATAAACCTGCGGCACCAGTAGCCTGAACCATTTATTTTTATAGATCACCTCCAGTTGAAGCGGATGGAGCATTCCGGTCTTTTCGGCCTCAGCTGCCGAATTGCGGAGGATATGCGCATCCTGTTCTGAAATATATGTTGAAGGATGAATATTGTTATTTTCTATTTTCATGAGGTAATGATTGGTTGAGTCGCCTTTTCCTTTTTTAGAATAGTAAGCCACTCAAAAAAGCCGAAAAAGGCAACGATGAATAAAAAGAGGGTAAGCGCCGAAAACATAATTAAATGTTTATAGCATAATAGCGGGATGGCAAACAGGTTCGAGACGTTGAGCAGGATCCAGTTTTCAATTTTGCGCCTGGCCAGCAGCCACATTCCCGCCCACGCTGTTGACGATACCCAGGCATCCCATACCGGGACGTTTGATGTGGTGATGTTTTTGAGCAGGAAGTAAAGCACGATCCAACCTATAAATACAATAGAAAGCGTGATGATCCATTCCCGTCGCGTTGACCGGGTGATCTTTACAGGCGGCATATCCGCTCGTTTGATCCAGTGGATCAAGCCGTAAAAACTCATCACGAGGTAATATATGTTCAGCGCCGATTCGGCATAAAGGCCTGCCGTAAGCAAAACATAGATCCCGATAAATGTACCGGCAATGCCCGCCGGGTAAAGCCAGATGTTGTTTGCTTTAGCCAGTAAAACCTCCGCTACACCCAGCAGCACCGCCGCCCACTCCCAAAGTGTGGTTTGGTGGACCTGCTCCATAAAAAGCTGGCCCCAGTGATGAAAGTCCATATTTTAAGTCTTGATAGTCAGTAAAGTCCGATATCCGAAAGACGAACAGATAGATACTTATCTTATGAATGCTATTAAAATTTAAGACTCAGCGAAACCAGGAAATTGGCTGGTGCCTGCGGGAAAAAGTAATTGTAGTTTACCGTTTTGCCGCCTTCTATATCTGGATAAGTAGCACCGTCTGACACGTACTTTTTACTGAACACGTTGTTCACCAACAAACCTACGCCGATATTCTTAACTCCCTTGATACGGAAATTATAGTTCAGCCTTACATCGTTTACAAAATACGCGCCGATAGACCGGCTTTCGGTCGATGTATTATCCAGGTACTGGCGGCTTACATACTTGCTGATAAATGCGATCTCTCCATTTTTTATAGGGCTGTAACTGATAGCGCTCGATCCCACAAAGGCCGGTGAATAGGCAATGTTCGACGAAGGGTATTTGGTTTCGTCGAGGTTGCCGGTATCGTAGTTCTGCAAAAACTGGCTGAAGTTTTTCACCTTGTTTTCACTTACAGTGGCGTTGGCAATCCAGCGCAATTGTTGGGTGATTTTAACCCAGGCACTGGCTTCGATGCCCGCGCGATAGCTGTCCTTTATGTTGGTGCGGATGGCTTCGCCCACATCATCCAGTGCGCCGGTTAGCACCAGTTGATTCTTGTACTTCATATAAAAGCCGTTGATACTGCCGCCGAAGTTTTCCTGCGCAGTGCGGTAGCCTAATTCCAGGTCTTTCAGGTTTTCTGCCTTCGGGCGGCTTGCCGGCGAGGAATTGACAAAATCGCTGCGGTTTGGCTCATGATTACCCACGGCTACGGATGCGTAAATATTGCTACGGTCATCCAACTTATAGGTAATACCTGCCTTCGGGTTAAAGAAATTTAAGCTCACCTGCTGCTGTACATTGTTCAGGTTTTCGTCGTATCCCAAAAATGAATAACCGATATGGCGGTATTGTACATCGCCGTAAAAAATAAAGTTACCTGCATGATATTCGGCCCTGCCAAAAATATTGAAGTCGGTTTTTTTGGCGCGGTTGCGTGAGTACTCGTAATCAGGTTGAATGTTGGTGCTTTGCTGCGTCCACTCGATGTTGTTGTAATGATCGCCCTTGTACTCGTTATAAGCGCCACCGAGGGTGATATTGGCTTTATCGCCCGGCTTGTAATTCAGGTTATAAGTAGCGCCATAAAAATAATTGCTAAGCCATAAGCGGCGAACCAGATCGGTACTGGCCAGCGTATCGCCACCAATTACCACAGGTTTCAGGCCATAGTCGGCAACGGCATCGTTATTACGGTATTCTTCATAATAACCATAACCACGCGTGTAATGTAAGGCACCACTGAACGAGAGCTTATCACTCAATTGCTGGTTGTAAAGTAACTGGTAATAGTTTTGAGTATAGTTATCTGTCTGATTTTTATAGAATGAGTTGGTGGCATCAATGTAACCTAATTCGTTATAGCGGCGATTGCCGAACTTCACGCTGTCTTCGGGCACACCGTCCCACGCCTGGTAAGTTTTTTCATAGCCGGAGAATACGTTCAATCTTAACACGCTTTTCTTGCCATAATAAGCACCGCTTAAAAAGAAGGACTTCAAATCAGAAGAAGCCCGGTCGATATAACCATCCGACTTCATCCTTGATAAACGACCATCAAAACTGAAATGATCGCCCACTAAACCCGTACCAAAACCTACGGTATTTTTAACCGTACCATAAGAGCCGGCCGAGTTATTTAACTCCGCATAAGCTGTATCGTGACGGGTAGTGGTTTGAATATTAATACTGGCTCCGAAAGCGCCCGCGCCGTTGGTAGATGTACCCACTCCACGCTGTACCTGGATATTATCTACCGATGAAGCCAGATCGGGAAGATCGACGAAATAAACACCCTGATCCTCTGCGTCATTCAGCGGTATGCCATTCAAGGTTACGTTGATACGAGTTGCGTCTGATCCGCGAATGCGGATACTTGTATAACCCACACCTGCGCCTGCATTGGAAGTAACAACCGTAGATGGTGTTTGTTCCAGCAAATACTCAAAGCCGCGACCCGAATTATTTTGCTCGATATCCTTCTTCCGCAAATTCGTATAAGCCGTTGGCGATGTTGCCGATGCACGGGTGGCGCTTACGGTGACTTCTTCGGTTAACAGCGTATTTTGTGCCAGTTGGAAGTCAACCGTCTTATTGGCGTTTAATTCAACGGTTTTGGTTTCAGTCTGATAACCGATGAACGATACCGACAGCGAATAAGTGCCGCTTTTCAGGTTGTCAAAATGATACCGGCCATCGGCATCGGCGATTGTTTTTTCGTTTGAATTTGATAAAGTGATGGTAGCACCGGCCAACGCCGCACCGTTTTGCCGGGCGGTTACCTTGCCCGACAATGAGAATTGAGCCGCAGCCATAAAAGGCAGCAGCAGGGCGATGAACGCCGCAAATAGATTTTTCAAAATGATGAAATACTAAAAATTAGTTAAACCATCTCCGCATCAGGGCGATTGCGCAGTACACTTAACTTGTTACCTCTCCCTACGCCGGCATTACCCGGATCAGGTGCGTGTTTGCAGTCATTCGTCATTGGTCATTAGTCATTAGTGCTTTTCAGACTATCGACTTTAAACTCAAGACTCAGAACTCAAACAATGGGTATGATCTCAGCCTGTCTTTCAGTTTGGTAAAATAACTTGCAGTTTATTTTGCAACCAAAGCAAGGCACCCCTTGAGAATTATGAGGGCAAATGTAACAATCATTTCGGAATTCGGATATTGTATTTCGGAATTGTTAAATTAGGTGGATTTTATAATAACCTATCTTATGGAAGAGGACGAAATCTATCAATTGAGCCCGGAAGAACTTGAGGCAATTAACGAAGGTATGGAGCAAATAAAGAATGGTCAATGGCTTTCTCATGAAGAGGTAAATAAAAAAATAAAGGCATTATTTAAAAAATGGGAGGAGGAAGATATACAGAAATAATCACTTACTAACCCTGTACCTTTCGCCTTTAGCCTTTCACCCCAATTCCTCACCTCAAAAAACCTTTCTCCTTTCACCTCAAAAACGTAAGTTTGCGAACTTTTATAAATACTTTACTATGCTACGTACACATACTTGCGGCGAATTAAATATCAGCCATTTAGGTGAAACGGTAACTTTATGCGGTTGGGTGCAAAAATCACGCGACCTGGGCGGAACGACTTTCATCGACGTTCGCGACCGTTATGGTTTAACACAATTAGTGCTGAATGCTGATTCCGATGCAAGTGTACGCGAGGCTGGCCGCGAACTTGGTCGTGAGTTTGTAGTGAAGATTACCGGAAAGGTATTGGAGCGTACCAGCAAGAATTCCAGGATGGCCACCGGCGATATCGAGATCGGTGTTACCGAAATAGAAATATTGAACGGCGCTAAAATTCCTCCGTTTATGATAGAGGATGAGACCGATGGCGGTGAAGAATTGCGCGCTAAATACCGTTACCTCGATCTGCGCCGTAATCCTATCCGCAACAACCTGATGCTGCGCCACAAAATGGCGCAGGAAACCCGTAAATATTTAGATGGATTGAACTTCATCGAGGTAGAGACCCCGGTGCTGATCAAATCGACCCCGGAAGGCGCACGCGATTTCGTGGTGCCAAGCCGCATGAACCCGGGCGAATTTTACGCCCTGCCGCAATCGCCGCAAACATTCAAGCAACTATTAATGGTGAGTGGTTTTGACCGTTATTTCCAGATCGTAAAGTGTTTCCGTGACGAAGATTTACGCGCCGACCGCCAGCCGGAATTTACCCAGATCGACTGTGAAATGGCCTTTATTACCCAGGAGGACATTCTGAATATATTCGAGGGCCTTACCCAACATCTTTTCAGAACTGTAAAGGGGATTGAGCTTGGGCCGGTTCCACGTATGCAATATGCCGATGCCATGCGCCTTTACGGTTCAGATAAACCGGATATCCGTTTCGGGATGCAGTTTGTCGAACTGAATGAGATAGTGAAGGGCAAAGGCTTCGGTGTTTTTGATAATGCTGAGTTGGTTGTTGGTATCAACGCAAAAGGCTGTGCCGAATACACCCGCAAGCAGTTGGATGAGTTGACCGAATGGTTAAAACGCCCGCAAATTGGCGTTACCGGCATGATCTATTGCCGCTACAACAGCGATGGGACATTGAAATCGTCAGTTGATAAATTTTATAATGAGGATGAACTGACCAACTGGGCAGCTGCCTTCAACGCAGAGCCAGGCGACCTGATGCTGGTACTGGCGGGACAAACAGATAAAGTGCGCAAGCAGTTGAACGAGCTGCGCCTTGAAATGGGCACCCGTTTAGGCTTACGCGATAAAAACACATTCGCGCCACTGTGGGTGCTCGACTTCCCGCTATTGGAGTGGGACGAAGAAACCGGCCGTTACCACGCGATGCACCATCCGTTCACTTCGCCGAAACCGGAAGATATCGCTTTGTTGGACACCGCTCCGGGTGAAGTAAGGGCCAACGCTTACGATATGGTATTGAACGGTACCGAAATTGGCGGCGGTTCTATCCGTATTCACGACAGGGCCTTACAATCGCTGATGTTTAAGCACTTAGGTTTTTCTCCGGAAGAAGCACAAAAACAATTCGGCTTCCTGATGGATGCTTTCGAATACGGTGCACCTCCGCATGGTGGTATTGCCTTCGGTTTCGACAGGCTGTGTTCGATCTTTGCCGGACTGGATTCTATCCGTGACGTGATCGCCTTCCCGAAAAATAATTCAGGCCGCGATGTGATGATCGATACACCATCGACCATTGCCGATGCGCAGATGAATGAGTTGAAGATAAAAACGACAATATAATTTTCCATTGATAATGGAAGATAATAATTTAGAAGATGCTGCTTTGGCCAAAGCAATAACTGACGGCCAAACAGGTGAATTTACCGACACTGACGAATTCCTTAAGCTTCTAACAGAATAGCTTTCATCAAAAACGGTTTAATAATATTCTACTGGGAAAGGATGGCTCACAAAGCCATCCTTTCTTATTATATTAGGGCAAAATCCCCCGGTATGAAAAAGCTTTACCTGCTCGCCCTTTTAGCTTACGCTGCGCCCGTTATCGCGCAAAATAATCCCTTTAAAACTGATATCGCCAAAAAAGCTGATGCCCTGCAACCCAAAATTGTTGAATGGCGGCGCGATTTTCATGAGCACCCGGAATTGGGAAATCATGAGGTACGCACATCGGGAATTATTGCCAAATATTTGGAATCTTTAGGCATAGAGGTAAAAACAGGGATCGCCACTACCGGCGTAGTGGGCATATTGAAAGGCGGTAAACCTGGTCCGGTGGTGGCCTTGCGGGCTGACATGGACGCTTTGCCGGTTACTGAGCGTACGCCGGTGCCGTTTGCATCGAAGGTGAAAACCATGTATAACGGGCAGGAAGTTGGCGTAATGCATGCCTGCGGTCACGACTCGCACATGGCCATTTTGATGGGCGTTGCCGGGGTATTGTCATCCATGAAAAACGACTTACACGGCACGGTTAAATTTATTTTCCAGCCGGCTGAAGAGGGCTTGCCGCTGGGTGAAAAAGGCGGCGCTGAAGAAATGGTGAAGGAAGGCGTGATGGAAGATCCGCATGTTGACGCTGTATTTGGTTTGCATATCCAGTCGTATCAGCCCGTTGGCACTATTGCCTACCGGCCGGGGGCGGATATGGCAGCAGTAAATCCGTTTAAAATAATTGTTAAAGGGCGATCGGCGCATGGCGCTTATCCATGGTCGGGTGTTGACCCGATCGTTGTATCAGCACAGATCATCAGCAGTCTGCAAACCATTGTTAGCCGTAATTTACAGGTTACACGCGCTGCGGCTATAGTAACTGTAGGCGCTATTAATGGGGGCAACCGCTCAAACATTATTCCCGAAACAGTTACTATGCTCGGCACTGTGCGCACGCTGAACAACGACGATGAGAAAATGATCATTGAGCGGGTGAAGACCATCGTCACCAAAACTGCTGAGGCTGCCGGCGCCACGGCTGAAGTAATTATTCCGTTTGAGCACCATTACCCTATAACCTATAATGATCCTAAATTAGTTGCGCAAATGCTGCCTACGCTACAGGTAACGGCAGGAGCCGGCAACCTCATTCTTCGCGATGCCGAGACAGGGGCGGAAGATTTCAGCTTTTATCAGCAAAAAGTACCCGGAATTTATATTCACCTGGGCGGCTTACCTAAAGGCGGCGACCCGGTAACAGCCCCGGCCCATCATACGCCCGATTTTTATATCGATGAAAGCGGGTTCTCGCTGGGTGTAAAAGCGCTGTGCAATTTGATGCTGGATTATATGTTTGCAAAGGGTAAGTGATAATGAGTAACTTTGTATTCTATTGCAAATAACATTTAATGAAGCAAAAATTTTATGATACTGCTGTGAAGCAGGAACGTGCTGTTCTGGTG
>DATCQV010000202.1:0-4357 GCA_036569325.1 Mucilaginibacter sp.
CCATTAACGGAACCGGTACGGAAGATTATTTCTGCGGCGCCTATGATTTCGATTCCCGCCATAAAAATGCTAACGGTATCGAAACGAGTGAATATACAGAATTTTCCGGTCCCTACACTGGTTTGCCGCAGGTAATACGCGGAGATGGTCATTATGAAATTGCACAGCGCTTCGGCTTATACCGTTGGCATATTGCCGATCCTATCCGTTTTGAAAAGGATTTGAAGGTAACCCTGCAGGATCTTGGCTGGCATCACGATGGTCGCTATATGCCGCTTCAGGATGATCTGGCCACCGTAGCCTTCTGGTATCAAAGCGAGCCTCATGGAAAGTTCCCTGTGTTCCCGTCGAAGGATCAGCTGGAGGTGAATTAACTTTTCGCGCCCGGTACTCCTGTTGTCATTTCGAGCGCGAGCGAGAAATCTTATACATTTCGCATTCCGACTATGCATCGGCGTCAATGCATTTCGGTAATATCGCTTGTTTAAGATTTCTCGCTATCGCTCGAAATGACAGGAATTGTTTGGAAAGTAGTTTATATTCTGCGCTTCAACGTCATAACCACCCTGTCGCGCTTGTTATCATGCGAAACCTCCAGTAAAAGGCTTCTGTCTGCCTGCGATTTAAAAAGATTATCCACCTCCTCCAGACTCATCTTTGATATCGGTTTGAAGTTAATAGATACAATCTCGTCATTCTTTTCAAGGCCGATCTCGTCGCCTGCAGAGCCGGGTTCAACGCGGCTGATGATAATTCGCTTAAAATCATCGCCATCAGCGTAGTACTCCAGTCCGCTCATATCCTGTTCAAAGGGGGCTTTAAATCCGTTACCCGGTTTCAGGTAGATGGCATTATCAGAATAATCAAATACTACCACGAATCTTTTAAGCAAACCTATACCAAGGTTCCCATCCCTTTTTACACTCAGGTAGTTACGTAGCGAATCGTCCTGTGGAAAAGAGGAAATAATATTCTTGATGGTGTATTTCCCTAACTCAATACCATTTATCCGGCTGATAAAACCATTTATTGGTCCGCTGAAGCCCACGCCAAGGTTTGCATGGATGCATTTTTTCTGAAGCTCGACTTTATCAGATACGTTTTCAAGTGAAAGAGGATGACCTGCGCCTAAATCCACCACGAGTTTGCTCTTTTTTATGCTTCCATCGGGCATCAATATATTAGCTTCCATATAGGGTTTATGATCTTCAACTGTTATCGGGATGCGCTCACCCCTGGCAAATTTCTTTTTATCGGTAGGCCGGTACACGGTAAGCGTTGAATCGGAAAAATTCACCTTTACGGCCAGGTTATTAAAAAACTCATACCCCAATAAGCCATGTATAGGCATGCCTGCATAATTAGACAAGCCAAACTGGTCTTTTTTCAGAACCGCCGCATATATACCCGTACAGGTCAGGCCGGGAATGCCAACATCAAGCGCCGGTGATGCATACGCGATGTACGACTCATTTTGACCAAAGCCCCGTAATTTTAAGGCATGTTTTAACGGCATGTGCAGCGTGTCGGCTACATCAGGATCGGTTATGATCATCAGCCCCACGCCCGTGTCCATAATAAAATTAAAAGGCCCTTTGTTATTTATCTGCAGTTGCACGATAACCATATTCCGCACCAAACGGAATGGTATCAATACCTTGTCCCGATGCGGGTTAAGGCTAAACGACTGCGCATTGGCTGTTACCAGGAAAAAACAATTCAAATACAACAGCCACATCAAAAATCGGTGTGTATTTTTAGTAAACATAACGGTATATTTAGAAAGATAATTGGTTATAACCCGTTCAATAAGAAGGGATTTAATGCTTTTATAATATAAATTTAGCGAAGAGTTTACGCATTAGCTAATCATACTTATACAAGTTTGTACAAGTTGAAACACGGTTTAGCTTTTATGCAGATATTATACTTTTGTTTAAATAGACTAAACGACCATGCATAACGACGAGTTTTTTATAGAAAAAACCAAAAAGTTATTTGAGATAAATACGGGCTGGGGTGACAGCAGCGAATGGACAAACCAGGACTTTGTTTTATTAAGCGAAAAGATCCAGGAGAAGACCGGGGTTGCTTTAAGCCACGTTACGCTGAAACGGGTTTGGGGAAAGGTGAAATACGACAGCCTGCCTAATACTCATACGCTTGATACACTTGTTCAATTTTTAGGGTACGAGAACTGGCGCAGCTTTAAATCTCAAAACGGCAATGGCGGTCATTTGAAACAGGCAGAGCAAACGCCGGTTGCTGTTATTGATGCGCCTGTACACGCTAAGCCCCAAAAAGAGATCCGCCCAAAGGTAATTAAAGGCGTGCTGGTAGCTATCTGCGTTATCGTCATTGTGCTCACCATGGTCAATGTATTTAAACCGGGGCCGCCAAAGGTTGCCGATAACGATTATAAATTCAGCAGCAAGAAGGTGGTTTCAGTAGGATTGCCAAATTCGGTGGTGTTTAATTATGACGCTACCAAATCGCCTTATGATTCGGTGATCATACAGCAATCGTGGGACCGGCATTTGCAGGTTAAGGTATCGAAGAATGACCATCAGCATACTTCTATTTATTACTATCCCGACTATTATAAGGCGAAATTGATTGTAGGCGGAAAGATCGTAAGCATGCACAGGCTGTTGATAAAGTCGGATGGGTGGCTGCCCGCGGTTACGCAATCGCCGGTACCGGTTTATTTTTCAAAGCAGGATGCTATCGGTAATGGTAAAATGAGCCTGCCGCTCGAAAAGATCCAGGCCAAAAATGTAAAGCTGCAGCCCGCTACGCCTGACGTGCTTTATGCCAATGTGCGCGATTTCGGCGAGATCTACAGCGACAACTTCAATTTTGAAACCTCTTTAAAGAGCGATTATAAAGAAGGGGCCGCCATTTGCCAGATGAGTAAGATCTATATCCTGTGCGAGGGAACAGCGGTATTTATCCCGCTTTGCAGCAAAGGCTGTATCTCATCGCTCGATCTGCTTTTTACGAATTATTATGCGTCAGGCAAGCATGTCGATCTTTCGGCATTTGGCGTCGATTTCAGTTCATTCGTTAAGGTTAGGGTAGAGGCAGCCAACCGGAAGGCGAAGATCTTTATTAACGATAAATTGGTATATTCAATCGGCCAGGATATCATCAAGGCAAAGATAATAGGAATAGATTATACCTTCCAGGGAACAGGAACCGTTGACTATGTAAAACTCTGGAACGATAAGGTGAATTACGAAGATGATTTTAACGACACATCGGGCGGACACTTTAAATAAAAAAACCGGGCGTTAGCCCGGTCTCTCTTATTTACAATATCGTTTCAATTCGTCTATGGCCTCTTTCGAGCCAAGCTCGACCGCTTTGTTAAGGTCAACACAGCCGCTGTGATCGTTTTCCTGAAGCTTCGATAAACCGCGATTCAACCATATTTCCGAGTTTTTCGGACTAAGCTTAACTGCTGTTTCATAGTCGCGCAAGCCTTCGTCATAATCGCGCATATACATTCTTGCCTTTGCGCGCAGCATGTAATTCATGCCGTCTTTAGGGCTGAGTCGTATCGCCTGTCTGAAATCCCCGTTCATCGCGGTGGTATCTTTGGTATAGGCCTCGGCAAGCCCGCGGTAAGCATAAGTTTTAATGTTATCAGGGTTTATCAATAAAACGCTTATGTAATCATAAACCGCTCCTTCGTAATTCTTTTGAACCATTTTCAGATTAGCGCGAATGAAGTAGGCATCATCGTTGTTCTGGTCTTTCTCTATCGCTTTGCTCAGGTCGGCGGCAGCACCTTCGTAATCCTTTAAAGCAAGTTTAACATTTGCCCGGCCGCTGTATCCTTGCGATATGGCGTTAGAATCCACCGCAATAGCCCTGTCAAAGTCGATCATCGCGCCGCGTGTATCGCCAAGGCCAGCCATCGCTGTTCCGCGTAATACCAATATCTTTCCATTTTTGGTATATGGAGTTACTGTTTTGTTAAATAGCGCCAGCGCCTCTGCGTATTGGCGATCATCGATCATTATCTTACCCAGCCGTAAGTAAGCCTGCTGATTTTTTGGATCAAGCTCTACTTGTTTTTTGAAATCGCGGATGGCCCCTTCCTTATCACCCAGCCGGCTTTTGGCTATACCACGATTTAGATAAGCGTCAGAGTTGCCGGGATACAGCTCAATAGCGGTATTAAAGTCAGCAACAGCGCCGTTATAATCTGCCAGCATCAGTTTCATTTCGCCGCGACCAAAATAGCCGTCAGTGTTCTTTGGATTCAATTTTATGGCAGTATCATAATCTTTTAAGGCGCCGGTGGTGTCCTGTAAACCACGTTTGGCCTTGGCGCGAACCATGTACGGAT
>DATCQV010000203.1:0-21810 GCA_036569325.1 Mucilaginibacter sp.
AACGCTGACGTCTCCGCTGCGATAGTTGGCCACGGCGATATCGGCTATGCCATCGTTGTTTAAATCGCCTATAGCTACACGGCTGGGGGAATTCCCGGTGGTAAATGGACTACCCGGCATCATTCTGAAACTGCCTTTTCCATCACCAAGCAATATCGTTAAACCATCGTGCCCTGTGTTTGAAGAGGTGATGGTAGGGGAATTGATAACAGCGAGGTCAAGGTTGCCATCGCCATTTACGTCGCCTATCGCTACGCCGAACGGCGAGTTCCCGCAGGCAAATGGTGAACCCGCGGCTTCCTTAAAGCTTCCATTGCCGAGACCTAACAATATAGTGCTGTTATCGCTGTCGAGATTGGTTGTCACGATATCAGGCTTGCCATCTTTATTCAGGTCGGCCACGCGTGCGCGCTGATAAGGATGCTTACCTACATCGAGGTATTTTACCGGGCCATTAAACTGATGCCTGCTGTTACCGAATAAGATAGCCAGGCGATTGTCTCCCCAACTGTCGGTCAGCATATCGGGGAAACCATCGGCATTAAAATCGGCAACGGCTACGCCATGTGTATGCGGTTTCACTTCCACAGCGAAAGGCGAACCTTGCAAAGGCGAAAATCCGCCCTTGCCATCACCGGCTAATACGGTGAGATGCTTGCGATCGTGATTGGCGAATATAAGGTCCAGCTTGGCATCTTTATTTATATCAGCTATAGCTATATCATTCGGCGTGCACCCGGCAGCAAATGGCGAGCCTTTTGCCCCGATGAAATTACCTTTGCCGCTGCCTAATAAAATGGCGGCGCTGCTGTCGTCGCCATTAGCTATAACAAGGTCGTTGCGTTTGTCGCTGTTCAGATCGGCTACTTCAATGCTGAACGGCCTGTGTGCTACGGCTATCTTTTTGACCTCGTAATGCCAGCCTTTATTTTTAACTGTAGTGCCTGTACTCAGCCAGCCGATGAAAATACCACAGCCCGCAAGTGCTATTATTAAAAGAATTCTCTTCATAACGATGGATATTAAGATGCTTTAAGCAAGATCTGCAATTTTATATCGGGACTAATGAAGTGATTGTATTTAAAATCTTCGGTGGCGATGTTCCAGTCGCGGCGATTGATGGTGACATCGGTACGGGCGGTAAATGTGCCTGCAGCGCCCGGCTGGATGCCGGTTTTCAAAACGATCTGCCGGGTTACACCATGCATATCGAGGTTGCCGGTTATGCTGACCTTTCTGAGATCGGTCGGATCAACATAGTCAACCCGTGAAATATCAAAACGCGCAACGGTGAAACGGCCTGTATCAAAAAAATTATCGCCTTTCAGGTTACTTTCCAGTTGTTCTTTCCGGGGCGAAGTAAGGTCGGTTACCTTTAGGCTTTGCATGTCTATTAATATATAGCCGCCGGTAAGTTTGTTTCCGCTGAAATTGAGCTTGCCTGTATAAACATTTATGGTGCCGTCGTGACTGCCGGTTGCCTTTTCGGCGTGCCAGTTAACCCGGCTGCTGTGTACGTCTACTTTAAGGCTATACTCTTTAAATGTTATTTTTTTAACATTGAAGTTTGCTATGCCGCTGTTAAATAATAACAGTACGGCTAAAAATAAAGCTTTCATAATTTCCTCCTTTTTGGTTTTGAAAGCAAGATTAGCGCGATAAAACAGCTTGCCGAAATAAAGTAGACTACCGGCCTGATTAGTAGATGTGCGCTGCTGAAAAATAATGTGTAAATTCGTTCATCTACTAAAATTGTTGTTGGTCGATTGTATTATACGTTCGTCTTTTTTATGCTGATTTTTGAGCGAACCAAAATGTGAACCGTATGAAATGGCCTTTAGTAAAACGATTATTATACCTGTGCTTCTGGATAGTGATAACGATGATCTTCCTGTATGACAGGCGCTATCTTATTCAAAAGGCCGGCCTCGGCCACTTTGCCGAATGTACCATAGTAAGGCTTACACTTATTATTTCACTCGGCTACCTGCACCTGTATTACCTTATACCCCGTTTCTTTTCGCGTAAGCGTTATATGCTGTATTTTTCGCTGCTGGTTTTATCGCTGGCGGTATATGTGTGCCTGCAAAACCTGTACGATATTTACCTGTACGGCTTAGTTATAGGGGTAAGGGAATACCGGAACTTCTGGTACTCCTTTCCGTTCAATTTTGTTACTACAGGCTGGTATTTGCTGCTCACCGTTGCTTTTAAGCTGAGCCTCGACTGGTACGAGCAGCGTAACGAGGTTTTAAAATTGCAGGAAGAATTGAGCAGGGCACCGGCGTTTGTAAATACACAAAAGGATGGCGAATACCTGTTCCTGAAATCTGGTACTAAAAAGCTGAAAACGCCCATCGCCAGCGTAACTTATATCCAGGGCCTGAAAGACTATTCGGTTATTTATACCGACGATAGCAAGATCATTGTAAAAGGGACGCTGAAAACCGTTGAAGAGTTATTCCCCAGGAAGCACTTTACGCGCATCCATAAATCGTACATGGTTACCAACGATAAGATCAAACACCTTGAAAGTAACAAGGTAGTTTTACTGAACGGAATAACCGTGCCGATCGGCCGCAGCTACAGGCACCTGCTCAATTTTTCATGACAGCCGCTACAGGTTTTTATATTCCTCGCGTGCAGGGCTGAAGACATCGATCAGCTTACAATCGGTAACGGCTGTGCCGCTGTGCCATGCGTTCGGGGGGATCACCGCAAACAAACCGGCGTCCAGAACCTGCGGCACATTGTTAACCGTAAGCTCGAATTTTCCTTCGATCACAAATGACAACTGTTCATGCACATGCTGATGCCGCGGCACCGAGCATCCCGCTGCAACGGTAATAAAGTTGATGGTATTGGTATCGGTATGAATGAGTTTGGAGAAAAAGCCCGGGGCAATTTCCTTAACATCGATGTCGTCGAAATGGCGGAAGATAGAGGTATCCATTTGTTTATAGGTCTGTTTTTGTGAACCTTTTAAGTAGCACACCAAATTACACAAAACATTTAATCTTTATTTATTAAAACAGGAATGTGTAAAATAAGGTTTAAATTTATAACCGGTTTTACCACCATTTACTATGGCATTTATAGACTATTACCAGGTTTTAGGTGTCGATAAAAAGGCATCGGAAAAAGATATTAAAAACGCATACCGCAAGCTTGCCCGCAAGTATCACCCCGATCTTAATCCCAATGATGCAGAGGCACACAAGAAGTTTCAGCAGCTTAATGAAGCCAATGAGGTTTTAAGCGACCCCGAAAAGCGCAAAAAGTACGATCAGTACGGCGAAAACTGGAAACATGGTGAAGAATACGAGCAGGCCCGGCAGCAGCAAAGCAGGGGCGGAGGGGCCGGGGGCGGCTTCGATACCAGTCAGTTTGGTGGCTTTGAGGGTTTTGGCAGCGATGATTTTTCAGATTTTTTCCAGTCGATGTTTGGCGGCGCCGGCGGTGCAGGTGCCCGCGGCGGGCGGCAGGCTAAGTACCGCGGGCAGGATTATAATGCCGAGTTACGTCTCGGCTTAAAGGAGGCGGCAGAAACGCATAAGCAAACGTTGACGGTAAATGGGAAAAATATCCGCATTACCATCCCGGCAGGTGTTGAAAACGGACAAACCATCAAAATTGCCGGTCATGGCGGGGCAGGTGTAAACGGCGGTCCTGCGGGCGATCTGTACATTACATTCGTGGTGGCCGACGATCCGCGGTTTAAGCGGCAAGGCAGCGATCTGTTCGCCAATGCACTGCTTGATGTTTATACCGCTATTTTAGGCGGCGAGGTAACCATCGATACGCTCGACAGCAAAGTAAAAATAAAAGTAAAACCCGAAACCCAGAATGGTACCAGGGTAAAGCTGAAAGGCAAAGGCCTCCCGGTATATAAAAAGGAAGGTCAGTTTGGCGATCTGTATATTACCTATGATCTGCAGATACCCACGAATTTGACAGACAAGCAGAAAAAGCTTTTCGAAGAATTAAGAGACGAGGCTAAAGGTTAAAGGCGAAAGGTTCTCAAACTTTTCACCAATGAACGAATGAACCAGTGAACAAATGAACTAAACATGGCAAATCTGATAGCAACCGCCGATATATGCACCTACCACGGTGTTGAATATACTTTTATAGATGCATTGCACGAGGCAGGCCTGGTGCACATAAAAGTTGTAAAAAAAGACAGGTTTATCCCCGAGGACGATCTGGCCCGGCTGGAGAAGATGATCCGCATGCATCATGAGCTGGAAATAAACGTAGCCGGCGTGGAAGCCATTATGCATTTATTGGATCGTATAGAGCTGATGCAGGAAGAGATGCGGGTGTTGAGGAATAGGGTGGGATAAAGGGGGGATCGTCGGTAACCTGGATTTCGCATAATCACCAATCGTTCCTACGGAACGAAAATGCTTTTGCTATAATTTTCTACCCACCAGATGTTCCTAACGGAACATAGAGGATCTGTTAGCCGTCAGATCGATCGCGACTGCTACTTTGTTCTAAACCTAAGTGAAAATCAATTGATATACCGGCGAATTTCCCGTAAACTTTTTTATGTTCCGTTAGGAACATCTGGTGGGTAGAAAAAATCGAGTCAGTTTGCGTTCCGTAGGAACGCTTGGTGTTAACCATTCCGCTATCAGAATGATGTTGGGTTATGCTATTTCGGTTCTTTAAAAACATACCGCTCATCCCATTCAATTTCGAAGGCTTTCAAAAAATCTCGGTATTCATCCAAAAACGTTTTTGTCCGGTGATGCTCCTCCTGGTTCGCTATATAGTTGATAACCTTCATCACGTGACTTTTCGAATAGGAAAATGCACCATATCCTTCTTGCCAGGCAAACGGGATTTTACAAAATTGCTGGTCTTTGATCCACTTACTTGTCTCCGTTTTAACGTTTTGAACCAGTGAAGACACTGATTGATGTGGCCGCATACCAATAAATATATGAATATGATCGGGCATGCTATTTATTTGCAGCACTTTGTGATTATTAGCCCTAAAAATTCCAGTTATGTACCCATGCAGGCGTTCTTTCCATGCAGGTTCGATCAATGCCTGCCTGTATTTAACGGCGAATACAAATTGAATATGAAGCTGGGTATAGCTATTTGACATCCTGCTTTACCCCCTCACCCTATAAAACCTCGCTGCAAAGCCAAATATCACCACATAGCAAATTATTGGCAGGTAATAGGCATGCGCCACATCGTGATTGGCAATTTTACCCATCAGGTAGGGGAAAATGGCGCCGCCAACTACGCCCATAGAAATAAACGATGATGCCTGTTGGGTATGTCCTCCTAAATTTTTCAAACCCAAACTGAATATAGTTGGGAACATAATGCTAAAGAAGAAGTTGATCATCAGCAATGCAATGTACGACGGCCAGCCCAGCTTCTGCGCTACGACGATACAGCAGATGATGCTTCCGCAGGCAAAGGCGGCCAGCAACTTGTTAGGAGCGATAAAGCGCATCAGGAAAGTGCCCACTACACGGCCGAGCGCCATCATCCCCATAAATAAAACCATGTACTCGCCGGCGGTTTTGTTGGTGAACCCCATTATTTCGTGACCATAATTGATGAAGAAGGCCCAGGTGCCGCCCTGTGCGGCTACGTTGAATAACTGCGCTATCGCCGCCCAAACAAAGTGGCGGTGCTGATATAATTTTTTCTTTGGGGCGATGTCTACGTTTACGGATTCAATATCCTTTACGTCACCGTGGGCGACCGATAATACCGGGACCTTCAGAAATAAGAATGCTAAAGCAAAAATCACAATTACGCAGCCAATACCTACGTATAATGTTTTAACCGCAGTTAGATCTGTTGAATGTTCGTTGGCCGCGCTAAACAGGATCTGCGAACCAAGGAACGGCCCTATCATGGTACCAATGGCGTTGAACGTCTGTGAAAAATTGACACGCTGGTCGCTGGTGCGCTGGTCGCCCAGGGCGGCGGAGAAAGGGTGGGCGACAGTTTCCAGCGTGGCCATGCCGCAGCCCATCACAAAGAGCGCTATTCTGAAAAACGGGAACGACATCGCGTTTGCTGCCGGAACAAAAAGGAAGATACCCGATGCAAAAAAGGCTAATCCCAACAACACGCCAGGTTTGTAGCCATATTTTTTGAGGAAGAACCCGGCCGGAACACTCATAATAAAATACGCTCCGAATACCGACATTTGGATCAATCCCGACTTGTCCTTTGGTATGTGGAGCACATCCTGAAAGTGCTTGTTCAACACGTCGCTCATGGAGAGCAGCATGCCCCACAGCAAAAACAGGCAGGTTACAAATATAAAGGTGGTAATAAATCTCTTTTCGGTAAAGGCGGCTTTTTGTTCCATCAGGCGGTTTAATTGGTTTGTTAAAGCCTAAGATATAACAAAAAAGGCGTCCCGAAGAACGCCTTGCCAAGATCTGTGGATAATAATTAAAGCACGTATTTACGTTTCATTTCCTCGCTCACAATGTAAGCTTCCTCAACAACGGTTTCAGGGTAGCCGATGGTTTCGAGGATGGCGATACCGTTCTGGTTTTTAAGTACGCCGGTTTTCATCTTATAATCGAATACCAGGCGACTGTCGCTACGTGATTCTTCGAACGAGTAAACGGCGTAATCGCTGTCAAGCAACTCGGCAAGCTCAAGGTCATGCGTAGAAACGAATACAAAGTTCTTGTTATCGGTAAGGTAAGTCAGTACCGATTTTGATGCGGCTACACGCTCAATGGTGTTGGTGCCGCGGAAGATCTCGTCGATAATGATCAGGCTCTTCACCGGCTGATCGGCACCGCTTTGATTGATGATATCGAGGATAGATAATGCCTCGGCCTGGAAATAGCTCTTGTGCTCGCCCAGGTCGTCGGTAGTGCGGATGCTGGTTTGGATACGCAGCAATGGTGCTTTATAGGCCGTTGTACAGGTAGTGTAAATGGTTTGTGCCAGCAGCGCATTGATAGCAATGGAACGGATAAATGTTGTTTTACCAGACATGTTCGAACCGGTGATCAACACGCCTTCGTCAGTACGGGTGCTGATGGAGTTTGGCACACAGTTATAGATCAGCGGGTGATACATATCGGTCAAATCCATCTTCATGTTTTCGGTATAGAAAACAGGCTTGCTCCACTGCGGTAACCCAATTCTGACCGATTGGATAGCGATCAGCATATCTATCTCGGCAACAAACTCATAAAGCACCTTTATATCGGCCCTGTATTTATTGATCCGTTTAACCGACGAAATAAACATCAGCGGCTCGAGCAGGAAAAGCATTTTGATAAATTTATAAACCGCAAAGCTGAAATTATCCGGGTTACCGGCAATCTTGCTTTCGAAGTTGGTGAGCTTCAGCGTGCGGTTTAAACCCGATAACTGATTAAGGCTGATACGAAGTTGCTCGGCATTTTCTGTATTTAGTTTTTTAGACAGACGCTTAGCTACATCATGCAAAATGATCAGTTGCGGCAGCGACCGGGTGTACGACGATATCTTATTCCTGACACCGTAATGCAATACTATGTTGCCCGCAATTAAAGCGATAAGGATAATAAAACATGCGATATAAGGCACGATAAATAGCGAAATCAACAGCCCGATGATAGCGATACCCGAGAAACGGATATAAATACCCATCAGCGGCACCAGCAAAAGTTCGTGTTCTTTCAGGAACAGCTCAGCCAGGTAATAAGCGTCCGGGCTGTTCAGCTTTGAAAGTTCCAGCTCGATGCGCTCCTGGTCGGGGCGGGGCATGTTTACGGTGTCGATCTTTTTATCAAACTTCAGCAGATCCTCGAAGTTGGTATCGGGGGTGAAGAGTCTTTTATAAAGGTACTGCTTGCCGGGTTTTGAATTGGTACGGTCGATATAGTTGAAGATATTGTTAAGGTCGAGGTCATCGGCAATGATGCCGGTCAGTTTCCCCGGGCCGTCGTAACCATTCAGATAAGCGGCAATGAGCTTAAAATTGCGGCGGGCGTTTACCGGGCGTCCCCATTTGTTCTGGATACGTTCCAGATTCCTGCGGGTAGTGTTAAGCTTATCGAAGTAATTGTAGATGTAAAAACCAATCAGGATTGCGGCAAGTACAACTGCGGTGAATAACCAATAAAACATACAATAAAAATGACAGGTGTGTTAAATTAAACTCCTAATAATCAAAGCGTAAGGCTATCAAGCTCCTAATAATAACCATTAGTTAATTATACGAATTAAAGCCGGATAACATTCACACGATGTGCGGATTTATACGGCCTTTTTGCCATAAAAGTTGTAGCGGCCAAATGTTTTTAAACTGGCTGTACAACCCGGTGTTCAATAATTTTCAAATCAATGATATACAGATAATTAACGGAAATTTACCGTTTTATTTCAACGAAATGGTATTAACCGTTAATTATTTTTTCAAAAAGCTGGTGAGCGCCTGCTGCGTAAATTCCGACAAAACCAGTTCGCCGCTTATTGCCGCACGCTGGTGCAACAGCTCGTCCCAATTTTCTGTGCCTTCCCACAAAATCTCCTTCAGGCCTTTCAGTGCTTCAGGGTGGTAAGAGGCAAGCTTATCTGCTAAAGCATCCAGCGCGGCATCTAACGCTGAGATATCAGGATGCACTTCGCTGTATAAACCTTTTTCTAATGCCCATTGTGCGGTTTGAAAATCGGTAGCCCGGATGGTGAGCTGCGAAAATGCGGGCAGACCTATCTTTCGGGTTACCGCGGGCGAGATCACAAACGGACCTATCCCTATGGCCAGTTCACTTAATTTTATCGATGCGGCTTCGGTAGCCAGGCAATAGTCGGCCGCTGCGGCAAGGCCAACACCTCCGCCTACAGCCTTCCCCTGCACACGCCCGATAATTATTTTAGGCGATTTGCGGCATGCATTAATCGCATTGGCAAAGCCCGAAAAGAAAACCGCCCCGGCTTCTTTGTCTTTTATCTGTAACAATTCATCAAAGCTGGCACCTGCGCAAAATGTACGATCGCCGCCGCTTTTAAGTACGATTACGCGGGCCTGCGGATCAATGCCTGCCTCGTTGATCTTAACGGTAAGTTCGTCAAGCAATGCGGCAGGTAAGGAGTTTTGTGCCGGGTGGAAAAAAGTAATGGTAGCAACGCCGTTAGCGCTGATGACGAGGGTAACACTTCCGTTATCGGTTTCGGGCATAATTAATGATTTATGCCCCAAATTTAGGTGAAAAGTTTTAAGTAATATCAGCCATGCCAAACTTGTTTCGGCAGCTCACAGGACAGGTAGCCCGTTATGTCGGGGCGCTTCGTGATCTGCTTAATGGGGTGCCGGAACAAGTTAGGCATGGCGTTTTTTTAACCCGCACGTTCATAATCCGCACATCCGCACATCAAAAATCCGCACATTCTATTTCATTAGCTGCCCCAAAACCGCCTCCCGCATATACTTACTTATAGGCACCTGGTGTTTCTGAATATGCAGCGTATTACCCTCAATACTTTCTACCTTGTTAATAGCAACAATGAACGATTTATGCGTTTGCAGAAATTGCCCCTGTGGCAGTTTTTCGACCAGGCTTTTGATGGTGCTGTGTGTGATGAGTTTTTTGCCGGGCAGATGGATGGCAACGTAATTTTCCATGCCTTCTATGAATAAGATCTCCTCAAAGTTTACCTTTTCCAGCTTGCGGTTTGCCTTGACGAAGATATATGGTGTGGTTACTGCCGGGTTACTTTCACGCAGGGCAAAATAATCGCGGGCTTTCCAGGCGGCCTTCAGGAAACGGTCGTAGCTGATGGGTTTGAGGAGGTAATCCATTACATCCAGCTCAAAACCTTGCAGGGCATATTGCTCGTAAGCGGTAGTGAAAATAACCTTGGGCGGGCGCGATAAGGCTTTGATAAAATCTATCCCGGTAATATGCGGCATCTGGATGTCAAGAAAAAGTAGGTCGACAGGTTGCTGCTGCAGCATATCGCTCAGTTGCAGGGCATCTTCACAAACGCCTTTCAGGTCGAGGAAACTGATCTTTTCTACATAGCCTTGCAAGCCCTTGCGTGCAAATGGCTCATCGTCGGTTATGATGCAGGTGATATTATTCATATTGCAGGCTGAGTTGGGCAGTGAATTTGTTTTCGGCAGAACTGATATTCAGCGTGTGTTTGCCGGGGTACAGGAGGTCGAGGCGGCGCCGTAAATTCTCCAAACCTATACCGCTGTTCTTACTAACAGTTTGTTTAAGCTGAGGTACTGAATTTTCTACGGTGAAGCTGATGCTGTCTCCTTCCAATTCCGCAGAAATATCCATCCGGTAATCGCCGCCTATAAATTTAAAGGCATTTTCAACAAAGGGCAAAAACAGCAGCGGGTAAACCAATTGCCCGTTCAGGGCCTTATCAAAGTTGATATTCAATTGCAGGCGGTCGCTGCTTCTTATTTTTTGCAGATCGATAAAGCTTTGCAGGTATTCTATTTCGCTGCTTACGGGTACCTGCTGGTGCTGATCATAAAGTTGATAACGGAGCAGCTCTGAGAACTTTTCGATACTGTGTTTGGCCCCGTCAATATCGTCATCCATCTGGAAATAAATGGTGTTGAGCGCATTGAACAGAAAATGGGGATGATATTGCGCCTTCAGGAACTTCAGTTCGGTTTGCAGGTGGTCGGTAGTCAGTTTTTCCAGCAGCAGGCGGTTATTTACGTAAGCCATCATATAGGTGCGGGTGCGGGCAATGCCGTAATATACAATGGCGTATAAGGTGGGGATCATGCAAATATCGGCAAAGTCGCCCCAGGAAAGGCCATCGTCGGTAAATGCAGCCATAGGGGTAAGGATAAGGTTGACCAGCAGCAGGTTGCATAATATTAATATGAGCAGTTCGCGCACTATGTTCTGGTAGCGGAATTGCAGCGGCCAGTGCGTATCAAAATACCGGAACAGCCGCCCGAACATATATACCCCCGCATATCCGGTTGCGATGCTGCAGCCTATCTCAAATGCATTCAGCAGCACAGCCCGGCGCCAGAAATGTTCGCCCACCTCGGTATCGTGCAGCAGCCGCACCGTAAAATATACGATAAGGCCGTACACTGCGGGAAATATAAATCTTCTGAAAAACTTCATCGGTTCAAATTAAATAATTTTACTTCTATCTCAAAAACGGGTGTCATGGGTAGGCTCTCGAAGCATGAACATCGGCCTGTACGCCATGCTTAGCACGCGGGCTTTGGCCTTTGCGCACCGCACTTCGAGAGCCTCAATGTGACAGCCCGCGTTCGTTTGATTAGTTCACGCTACCACTAACTCCTTCACCTCAATACTTTCCTCAATCTTCACCGGCTTTACCTCGTTCTTCGGCTTCATCCCAAATAAAAACCTCATCAAGCCATACGGTTTTATCAGCAAATGATAGATGCCCGTAGTAACGAAAAACGTAACCACAACGGTAAACAGGTATTTAGATAAGATGCTTTCGTTCTGCGTTTCAACTATGTAGTAGGATATTACTACGATAACGGTTTGATGAACAATATAAAACGGGTAAACTGCCTGGTTCAGGTAATTCAGCGAGCGGTGCGGGCGGTTCAGGTAGCGCTTGCCGTAACCTACCAGGGCCAGGATCCAGCTCCAGGCAATTACCGGGCGCAGGGCGTTACTTAGAAATACGGCCAGCATGTTATGGCTGTCGGTGTCTAATGGGTCGAACTGATTCCAGCGCAGGTAATCAACAAACAGGAGGCTTAAAAATGCAATAGTGATGGCGAACCGGCGGTTGCGTTCAAGGCTATCCATCAGTTTAGGCTGAATGATGCAGATAAAGCCGGCCAGCAGGAAGAAGAGCCAGTAAACAAAGAAGCAATAGTCGTGGATCAGGTCGTTGGTTTCCGGGAAATTGTTTTTGAGCAGCGCGTACCAAACAATGCCGGGAATGGCAATAACATAAACCCATTTACCTTTTGCCAGGCCAGACAAGGCTTCTTTAAACCACCAGCTTTTCGGCGAGACGAGCCACGCAAAAAGCGGTGCGAACAGCAGGTCGTACAGAAACAGATAGGCGATGAACCACAGGTGATGCCAGCTGAAATTACCTTTAGGGTAAGGGATGAAATCGAAAGTGGTTTTATAAAAATCCCAAACGCTGCCTTTAAAGCCGTGGCCCAGGCGCTCCATGTAGATCTGCGGCGGTACCACGATGAACATACCCACCGCCAGCGGAACAAACAGCCTGCGGAAACGAAGGCCAATAAAGTTAAGGCTGCTGCGCCGCTGCATCATATAATAACTAACCGTGCCCGATATGAAAAATAACAAAGGCATGCGGAACAGGTGCATAAAAAATATCACCTCCATTACCAGGTGACTGGTTTCCTTATTTTTGATGTGCCAGTCGTCGTAAGCGGTGTAGGGCATTGCCGAGTGAAAAAATAATACGCCTGCTATTGATAAAATCCTTAACCAATCCAGGTAGGTTTGTCGTTGTGAGGTTTCCATTGGTTGTTCTTTTTTCTGTAAAGGAACCGCGATCAGCCAACCCCAAGAAAGTATTTTGACCAGTGGACATTTTTTGGTGACCACCGGACAAAAGCTGCATGTAACTTATTAGTCAGCACCTTAGTCAAAAGATCGTTAATTCACAACAATCATCAACATTAAGCAACCAATTATAATATGAAACTCAAAACCTTAGCCTGGATCCCATTTGCCTTACTGGCTATAGCCATTGGCCTGTATCCGCTTACTTATTATATAACGGATATGAGCCACACCGGCCTTTTGCAATCAAAAACGGAGGCATTGAAAAGCAGTATCATCTGGCATACTATGTTTTACCTGCATATCACGTTTGGCGGCATTGCTTTGCTTACAGGCTGGAGTCAGTTCAGCAGGAAATTGCGCAGCCGTTATTTAAAGGTTCACCGCCTTGTGGGCAAAATATATGTAGTAGCTGTATTGATAAGCAGCAGCGCCGGTTTTTATATCGCCCTGTTTGCAAGCGGTGGTTTAGTTTGCGTATTTGGTTTTGGCTTGCTGGCACTGGCCTGGCTTTTCACCGATGTAAAAGCTTATACCAGTATCAGGTTGTTGCAGATAGCGGAACATGAAAAATGGATGATCCGCAATTATGCGCTTACCTTTGCAGCGGTAACCCTGCGCATCTGGCTGCCGCTGGCAACCGGCGTTATGCATATCGGTTTCATTCCATCATATCAGGTTATTTCCTGGTTCTGCTGGATACCTAACCTGCTTGTTGCCGAGCTCATCATCAAACAAAAAAACGATACCTTGCAACCCATACCTGTTTCCTAATGAAAAAGTGCCTTAGTTTCCTTCTTTCAGCGCTGCTTTTATCGTGCTCCGCATTTGCACAGATCAATATCGATACGTCAAAACTGATCAGTGATAACAAGCAACTATACGCAGTTGTAATATCTCGAAACGATAAGCTGATCTACAATAAATACTATAACGGCAAGAGCGGTAACGAACTGTTCAATAACCAGTCGCTTACCAAAAGTGTGATGTCGCTGCTTATCGGCATTGCTATCGATAAGGGGTATATTTCTTCTGTTGATGAAAAGATTGTGAAGTATTTCCCGGAGCTTAAGCAGGATACCGATAAACGCAAGCAGGAGATCACCATAAGAATGATCATGAACCAGGCCTCGGGTCTTTGGCATGAGGACTTAACCCGGCTGGGGCAATACCTTTCCCTGCCTGATCAATCTGGTTATATTTTGAAACAGCCGCTGGTGAGCGAACCGGGAAAGGTGTTCCATTATAATAACGCGGGTACGCATTTATTGTCTGCTATCCTTACCAAAGCCACCGGGATGACTACCCTGCAGTTCGCCAATAAATATCTGTTCGGGCCGATGAGTGTCAGGGATGTTGTATGGGGTAAAATGAAGGACGGCTATTATGATGGCTGCGGATTGCTCAGCGTTCAACTGCATACCACCGATCTCAACCGCATTACTTCGTTATTATTGCACGAAGGCAAATTTAACGGGAAACAAATTATTCCGGCCAGATGGATCCGCGAATTACTGCAGCCCGCTATCTTTTATAAAACCGATTGGGGTTTTGAGGGCTCAACCTATGCCTTGTGCTTTTATCATTATAATTATAAAAACAGCCCGGTTACCTACGGCTTAGGGTGGGGCGGTCAGTTTACGTTTGTAATATCCGATAAAAAGGCGGTGGTAACTGTTAATGAAAGCATAGCCGATGCCACGGCCATCAGGGCATCGAATTTGTTTTTATTCCGGATCTTTCCGTTGATCTATAAACAGCTTTGAGTTTTAACTGATGAGGGGCAGTTCGAAATAAAAGGTAGAACCGTGGCCTAATTCGCTGGTTACACCTATTTCGCCGCCGTGATATTTGATGATCTCGGCCGAGATGAAAAGGCCCATGCCCAAACCGCTGGTCATGTGTTTTTTATCCTCTACGCGGTAAAAGCGCTCAAATATGCGTTCCATCTGCTCCGCTGACAGGCCAATGCCATGGTCTGTTACAGATACACATACCCGGTCGTCTGTCACAGAGGTTTGTATATTAACCTCGCGGCTGCCGGGCGAATATTTAACAGCATTGTTGATGAAGTTCATCATAACCTGCTCCAGCCGTTCCGCGTTGCCTTTAACCATGTAATTATGCCCATCATGGTTAATGAATTTGTTGGCAGGATAAATGTGCTCGGCGTTCTCAACGCAGGTTTTTATCAGTTCGGTAAGGTTAACGGGATTAAACTCATATTCCAGTTTGCCGGCTTGGATCTTGCTTACATCAAGCAGGTCGTTAATTAAACGCTGCAGTTTGTTTAGCGATGTATTGGCCTTTTCGATATACTGTTTTACCGCCTGCGGCAAGTCGTCTCGCTTGTAGGATGAAATGAGCTGCAAATATCCTTTTAAGCTGGTAAGCGGTGTTTTGAGCTCGTGGCTGGCAATGCCGATAAATTCGTCCTTACGGGCCATCTCCTGTTTTTGGTCCTCAATATCTGTGGCTGTACCAACCCAAAAAACTATTTCATTGTTTTCGTTACGCAGCGGTAGCGCCCTGTTCAAATGCCAGCGATAAGCGCCATCATATCCGCGCCTGTAGCGATTCTCAACCTCAAAAACCCCGCCAGATTGCAGTGCGGCTTTGTATTTTTCAAAGGTGTGGGGCCAGTCATCGGGGTGCACTACTTTCTCCCAGCCCCATTTTTTTGTTTCCCCGGTATCAAGACCGGTATAGGTGTACCATTGCTGATTGTAGTAGTTCACCTCGCCGCTGGGCAGGTTAGTCCAGGTTATCTGCGGGATGTTGTTGGCCAGGTATTTAAAATGCTCACGGCTCAAAAATAGCTCGTTGGTACGGTACTTCACCGCATCTTCCAGTTCGTTGTTCAGCTTTTCGGTAGCCAGGTGGGCGGCCACCAGTTCAAGGTTCTTTATTTTAAGCTGATTCTCGGCCTCCTTTAAAATGGAGAGGTCGGTGAGGATGAGGCTTAAAGCCAGGCCCTCGTCAAGCTCGAGCGTGTTACACGATAGCAGGCAGGGTACAAGGCTGCCACCGGCAGTTGCAAGCCATATTTCTTCCTTACGGTCCTCCTCCCAGGCGTCGGCAATTATATTATCGTATATCGCCCTGGATTCTTTTGCAACAAAGTCATCAAAATGCAGCCCAATGGTTTTTTCGAGCGGCATGCCTACCATCCGGGCAAATTTGGTGTTGCTATATAAAATAAGCCCTTCGCGATTAATTGTTACCGCGCCCTCGTTCATTTTCTCGATGAAAACGCGGTAGGTCTGGTCGGCAGTTTTAAGTGTATAAACCTGGTGAGAGTCGCCGTCATTCACCATAAGGGCGTCAACTTTACCGGTGCGGATGGCGTCTATGGTGTCGCTGGCTTCTTCCAGGCGGGTACGCAGTTCGTTATTTTCAGCTGCAAGTTGCTCGTATGTTAATTTGTCTTCCTGCATAGATCAGCCATTGGTAGTCAAACTTAGTCCCCTTAATACCTTCTCAATATCAGACATATCGCCAATGAGTCTTTTTTCCGGCGACGGCGATTTTTTTATCAGCAAGGGCAGGGCTATTATCTGTTCATTCTCGGCAATTAAGGGCTGCTGGTACACATCAATTATCTCCAGCTTGTAATTGCCTTTTAAATGCGTTTCGCAGATCTCCTTTAAATTAGCGATGGCGCGTGTTGAATTTGGCGATGCACCGGTAACAAATAAACGTAATATATATTCTTCGTTACCGTTCAGATCATCATCCTGTTGCGTATCACCTATACCGTCCACCATATATTAAGTTGTTTTAACAGGGCGGATATTTAAACCCACCAGAACTTTTTCTTCGTTTGATAAATCGCCTATAATTTTACGTATGGGTTTGGGAACTTTACGTACCAGTGTCGGGATGGCAAAGATCTGGTCGCCTTCGGCCAACTGCGGTTGAACCAGCAAATCTATCACCTCGATCTGATACTGGCCTTTCAGGTGCTCTTCACAATATTTCCTGAGGTTGGCCAAAGCCGTTGCCGACTTAGCTGTCTTCCCGGCCACATATAACCTCAACTCATATTTTTCGCCTTTTGTTTCCATTATTTTTTACTTTAGCTGCAGCGTCATCTTCACCCTTTCTAAATCTTGTCATCTCGCTGCGATTGTCGTCTGTTAATTTCTTTACCAGCTCTTCCTCAATATAGATCTTATTCAGTTCCTCCTCTGCCGATTCAAACTCGGTTTGCAGGCTCGCTATTTTGGCTTCCAGTACTTTCCGCTTACGATCGATTTCCCTGTCCTTCATGCTCGCGGCATTGTTTCGCAATACTACGCCGGTGCGTTCGTGCAGCATCTGTGCTTCACGGGCCGAGCCGGTTAAAATGCCATCAGGGCCCAGGTAAACCTCAACCAGTCCGAGGCCGCTATCGGTTATCACAAACTCGCGCACCTGATTAGAGTGCTTCATGCCGCGCGATTTCATAATGTACATGCCGCGGTTCCGTTCGCCATTAAACTCGATATCGCGTACCATCAGCCAGCTATCAACCAATGATGAAACGCCCTCGTCTGTCTGCTCGTTTACAATAGTATTGAGGCTGAGCGCGGTGAACATCACCGTGATCTGTTCGTCCTGTAAAAAGTCGATCAGCCTTATCAGCATCGACTTCACTTCGCTTACCGAGCCTACGGTAATGAGGTTGGTGATAGGATCGAGGATCACTACCTCGGGCTTGAACTTGTTTATCTGTTTGTGCAAAGCTACCAGGTGCTGCTCCAATCCATACAAAGTTGGCCGCGATGCCTGGAACTGTAACAGGCCGTTATTGATATGTTTTTGAAGATCGAGGCTGATCGACTTCATATTGCGGACGATCTGCTTCGGCGATTCCTCGAATGCGAAATAGATGCAGCGTTTACCGTTATTACAGCATTCTGCAGCGAAATATGCCGCAATGCTTGTTTTACCGGTACCTGCCGTACCCGAAACCAGTATGCTGCCGCCCTTATAAAACCCTTTGCCGCCCAGCATCTTGTCCAGTTCGGGGATACCCGACGAAACTCTTTCTGAGGATGCGTCTTTTTCCAGCTTTAACGAAGTTACCGGTAAAACGGAAATGCCTTCCTCGTCAATTAAAAACGGATATTCGTTGGTGCCGTGTAATGTGCCGCGGTATTTAACTATCCGCAGGCGGCGGGTCGAGATCTGGTTGATCACCCGGTGATCCAGCAGGATCACGCAATCAGATACGTATTCCTCCAATCCCTGCCGGGTTAATGACTGGCCTTCGCCGCGCTCGCCGGTTATGATAGCGGTAACGCCTTTTTGTTTCAGCCATTGGAAAAGCCTGCGCAATTCGGTACGCAATATGGCCTCGTTTGATAATCCCGCAAAGAGATTCTCAATTGTATCCAGTACCACGCGTTTTGCGCCTATGCTATCTATTGCATAGCCCAGGCGGATGAAAAGCCCGTCGAGGTCATATTCGCCGGTTTCCTCTATTTCAGTGCGGTCAATATGTACGTGATCAATTTTAATCTTTTTGTCTTTCTGCAGTTGTTTCAGGTCGAAGCCCAGCGAGACGACGTTCATCATCAGCTCGTCGGCATTTTCTTCAAATGCAACGAACACGCCGGGCTCGTTATATTCTGTCGCCCCTCTTACTATAAACTCTATCGATAACAGTGTTTTACCGCAGCCGGCTTCACCGCAGATAAGCGTAGGCCGCCCCGTGGGGATGCCGCCGCCGGTTATTTCATCCAGGCCCTTAATGCCGGTTAAGGTTTTTGGTATCTGCGGGTGGGCCGAAGGTTTCTTTTCTTTTTTTCTCTCTTTAGCCATCTATAATTAAGCTTATAAATTGTATAAAAATAGAATTTTATGCATTAATTTTTAATATAAAATATATATTAGAAATTAATCAAATAACTTCTTCTGTATATTTTTAAGTACAATAATAGCAGGCGTTGAAAATTTGTTTTTGAGAAAATAATATTTCAGAAGATTGTTACAGAAAATTCAGCTTTTTTAACTAATACTATATAAATATTCGTAAAAATACAGAAAAAAGAGGGCGTGCCTGGTGGATATAAAGCAATGCCGGGAAGTGGCATTGCTTTATAAAAAAGGGGAGGCGCTGTTAAAACTTATAGGTAAGGCCCGCGCCGAAGATCTGCTTGGTTTGCAGCAGGGAATGGTATTCGGTAATGCCGTTTTTCTGCACGGGTATTTTGGCGTTCGGGTCTGATATCAGCTCAACTCCGGCGTTTACGGTAACCAGTTTATTTACCTTCATAAAAATATTGGCGGTATAATCCATGTAAACATTTCCGGGTTGTTTCAGGTAGTTCGAGTACAACTTCAAAATATTTTCAAAAGCGATATTTGTCGCAATATTCACTTTGTAATACGCATCTAACGAGGCACCGAACTCGAACAGGCTTTTCTTACCCGGATCAACGCCGAATGAGCCGATGTTAGCGAGCGAATCGTACTGAACGATGGTAAACCGGGCAGCAGCAGGCGAAATATTGATCCTGAAATTATCCGACTGCTTGTATGCGATACCAGGACCGAAGGTGAGGTAAGCCGGAGCGAAAGGCGCCGAGATCAATGTCCTCGCGCCGGTGGCGTCGTACGAATACCCTTTGGTGAACTGTGTCTGGAAGTTCATGTAAAAAGTGTACAACCAGTATTTAGATGCCTGGCGGCCAAGCAAACTGTTCAGGATAATGCGATCGTCGTTTTTGCGCCAGCCTGTACCGTTCTGCTTGCTGAGGCCATAACCCGCAATGGCTTTATTGTCCCAGCTCCAGGGGCCTTTTTTATAGTTGAAATCGTAGTCGAGCGTAATATTGGCAGCAATAGAGTTCACACCACCTGCAGCCCAGTTAGAGAACGAGCTTTGGTTGATGAGAAAGGTGTTTTGTCCGTGGATGGTCCAGTATTTCGTGGTGTCTTTTGGCGGTGTTGTCTGCGAAAAACCGGTAAGGCATATCAGCAAAAAAGTTAAGATAAGGAGAGATCGTTTCATAGTGTTTTTCGTTAATTTATCAAGCCCTAAAAATACAAATCGTTTTTAAAAACACTATTTAAATAATGGATTTAAGGTTTTAGTGTGGTATAGAACATAGCAACGGCGGCCGCGGTCATGGCAATAAAGGTTAGCCACAGCACGCCTTTTGAAAGCCACCCGCTTTTAAATTCGCCCATTATTTTTTTGTCTGATGAGATCTTCAGCACCAGGAATAATAACGGTACCGCCGCAACGCCATTCAATACCGCAGCGAAAACCAGGCCCTTTACCGGGTCGATGCCTATGAAATTCAGCAACAGCCCTACAACTGTTGCGGCTATAATAATGGCGTAAAATCCTTTGGCCTTATCAAGCTTTAAATTCAGGCTGGCCTGCCAGTTAAAGGCTGCCGCAACCGAATAAGCAGCCGATCCTGAAAGTACCGGTATAGCCAGCATTCCCAGCCCGATTATCCCTGTCGAAAAAATGACCTTCGATAAAAGGCCGGCATTCGGAAAGCTGTGTACCAGCGGTTCAATTGCTTTAGCAGCATCGGCGGCGGTCTTTACATCGCGCACGCCGCTATTGTGCAGCACGGTAGCGCCCACAACGATAATGCTCCAGGTGGCAAATTCAGAAAATATCATCCCGAATGTATTATCAATATGCATGCGGCGAACGCTTATGCGGCTTATAGCCGGTTTACCGCCATTCAGCAGGTGCCGCTTTTTATCCTCCTCAACCTCCTGCGATGCCTCCCAGAAAAACATATATGGTGAAATTGTGGTGCCCAGCACGCCGGTAATAATAAAAAAGAAACCGAATGAAAATTCAAAATGCGGTACTATCGATGCCCTTAGTATCGTTCCCCAGGGCTGGTGCACTATAAACACGGTTATGGGGTAAGCAAGCAGCGTTATGGCCAGCCATTTTAATATTTTGGAATATACCGCGTAATTGGTAAATATTTCGAGCAATAATATAACAGCCGTAAATAAAAGTGTGAGCGCCACAAATGGTACCGGAACAAGCAATTGTGCCGCCGATGCCATAGCCCCCAGATCGGCACCAATATTTATCACGTTCGCAATTATCACAAGGCTAACCACACTATACAGAACCGTGCGGCTGTACCGCTGTTTAACTATGGTGGTAATATCCTTGCCGGTAACCAACCCTATACGCGCGCAGGCCTCCTGTACGGCGGTCATCAGCGGCAGCATGTACAGGGCTGTCCAAAGCTGACCGTAGCCAAATTGGGCGCCGGTTTGCGAATATGTTGCTATGCCCGATGGGTCGTCGTCGGCCGCACCGGTGATAAGGCCGGGGCCGAGGATACGCCAAAACGATTTTATTTTTGCCGCTGTTTCCTTGCTTTTTTTCATAGTGACTTTGCACCGTTAAGTTAAATGCTTTTGCCGCTTAATTAAAACTTATCGTTAAATACTTTTGCTTTACGGCAATATCTGTTTAATTTCATATTTTAATTATAATTATAAAGGCACACAATTTACCTATGAGCGCCGCCGACCAGTTTCCTGCCTTGCCGCCGGATATTTTTAAAACCGTTTTTGAAAATTCGCCGGGCTCATTGTTAGTTAAGGGTAATGCGCCCTGCTTTACCATTATTGCCGCCAGCGATACCTACCTCGAGATCACTTCCAGTACACGCGACGCTGTGGTAGGCAAATGTTTTTTCGATGTTTTCCCCGAAGATAAAAGCCTTGGTGAGGATGTTAACGCCCGCATTGTTTTTACTAAAGTGATAAAAACCCGGAAAAAGATAGAGGTACCTACTTACCGGTATGATGTGCTCAACCCGGTAACTAAAACCTCTGAGATCCGTTACTGGTCATGCAGCAATACGCCCATCTTGGACGACTCGGGCGCGGTAGCCTATATATTAAATACCGTTGTAGATATTACCAAAGAGGTTAACGCAAAGGAAACGGCTATAGAGAACGAATACCGCCTGCGCCTGGCTACCGAAGCTGCTGCCATGGCCACCTGGGACCTGGGGCTGCGCGATCATAGCTTTATCAGTTCGCCCCGCATGGCCGAGATCTTCGGTCTTCCAACAGACCGGTACGTTTCCCGCGAGGAACTGCAATTATATGTTGATGCCGATGACATGAAAAATGTGGTCTTCCCGGCCTATAAGCATGCTTTGGAAACCGGCACTTATTTATACGAGGTAAAGATAAGCCGCCCCGATGGCACGCTGCGCTGGATCAAAACGCAGGGAATGGTGATGTATGAATACCCCAGTCACCGCGAAAAAATACCGGTACGCATGCTGGGCACTGTATTAGATAT
>DATCQV010000204.1:0-20103 GCA_036569325.1 Mucilaginibacter sp.
GCTCATCTAAGCGGAGCTGGCTGTATAACTCGTCAGCTTCTTCCTCAATCTTCCAGATCGCAAATTCTGTATCGTCATCAACCTGCTGTCGGTATGCTATAGCCATAAAAGTAAAATTGCAAAAAAGGATGACAAACTTATGTCAAATTACGCTAAATTGTGTTGCATTTTACCAATTATAAAAACCAATAATTCAAAAATTACACCATGCTAACACCTGCCCAGGTTGAACAGTATAACCGCGACGGCTATATCATCATCAAAAACTTTTGCTCCGGAGCCGAGATAGATAAACTATATAGCACAGCATTAGCCGACAACGCCATGCGCAACAACGCCCTCGATCTGAATGATCAAACCGGCAAAAAAACACGCCTTTCCTTATGGTTTACACCGGGCAATGATGTGTTTGGATATTTAACCCGCAGCGAGCGCATGGTAAACGTGGTAAAACAACTACTGGGCGAAAATGCGCCGGTTTGCCACTTTCATTCCAAGCTGATGCAGAAGGAACCCAAGGTAGGCGGCGCTTGGGAATGGCACCAGGATTATGGCTATTGGTATAAAAATCAGTTTATGTTTCCTGATGAACTGATCAGCGTAATGGTAGCTTTAACAGAAGCCAACAAGGGGAATGGCTGCCTGCAGGTGATCAGGGGATCGCACAAACTGGGCCGCGTGAATCACGGTTTTGCCGGCGAGCAGGTGGGGGCTGATATGGTGATGGTGGATAACGCCTTGAAAACTATGAACCTGGTTTATGTAGAATTACAGCCCGGCGACGCGTTGGTTTTTCACAGCAATCTGCTGCACCGCTCGGAAGCGAATCTATCCGATGGACCGCGCTGGTCGGTGATCTCCTGCTACAATTTACAATCGAACCCGGCTTATAACGAAACATCGACATCCTGCAAAGTTCCTGTGGACGTGGTGCCTGACAATGCCATACTGGAATGGGAATCAGAATCGCTTTCTAATGCTGACTTTTTGAAGAAGGAGAATGATCCGGCATTGAAGGAGACGGGATGGGAGAATTGATGTGCGGATGCATGGATATGCAGATGTGCGAATTTTTGAAGACAACTAAAAGACTAAAATATGAACATCGCCATGTTAGGCTCGGGCTTTATTGCCCGTTTTTATGCGGACTCATTGCAGGCGCAGCGCGCGAAGGATAACCTGATCAGCGTTTATTCGCGCAATATCGACAAGGCAAAGAAATTTGCCGACGATTACAAACTCGGTTTTTACAGCGACAGTATGGACGAAGTTTGCAGCCGAGCCGATGTGGACGCAGTGATCATTTCCCTTCCCAACAACTTGCACCTTGCTGCTGTTGAGGCCTGCGCCCGCGCTAAAAAGCATGTGCTGTGCACCAAGCCGCTGGGCCGTACTGCCGCCGAAGCCAAACGAATGCTGGAACTGGTGGAAGAAGCCGGCATCATGGGTGGTTATCTCGAAGACCTTTGCTATACGCCGAAATTTATCAAATCACTCAAATCGGTGCAGGAGGGAAGTATCGGCAAGGTGCTGTGGGCAAAATCGCGCGAGGCGCATTCGGGCCCGCATAGCAATTGGTTTTGGGATAATGAACAATCGGGCGGTGGGGCTATGGTTGATCTGGGATGTCATTGTATCGAGATAACGCGCAATTTTATAGGCAAGGATGTGCGTCCGGTTGAAGTAATGTGCTGGACGGCCACACAGGTTCATCCCATCCAAGCGGAAGACAGCGCCATCGGCCTCATCAAATATGCCAACGGTGCCATGGGGCAATTTGAAACAAGCTGGTGTTTCCGCGGCGGCATGGACCTGCGCGATGAGGTAATGGGCACCGAAGGCACCATCTGGACCAACAGTTTCCTGCGCACCGGTTTCGAGATGTTCAGCACCGGCAAAGGCAGCTACGTTGCCGAAAAAGCCGAAAGCAACAGCGGATGGCTCTTCCCCGTAGGCGACGAAGTACACGAGTTGGGCTACACCAATATGTTCACCGATATGTTTAACGCCATCGAAAACAAAGCAGAACCGATGGAAACTTTTTACGACGGCTACATAGTTAACGCTATTATCGATGCCGCCTATCTTTCAGCTAAAACCGGTAGATGGGAACCCATCCAAATAGATGGCTGGCGCGGCAGCGATAACGCCGATAATGGCCCAGCGACAGCCTCTTACGATGACGACTATTATCTGATTAAAAGAGAACTGCTGCCATCCGGTGAGCATAAGTTAATCTTGAAACATAAGATTACCGGTGAGGTGGTGGTGAGGGACATGACGGCTTAATAGCTTCAATTTGGTATCCTGAACGAAAAATAAACGGGCGTCATGCTGAGTTATAAAATCCGGGGCCTCTGAAGGTGAAATGACAAAAAATGGGTGTCATGCTGAGGTACAAGCTTGCACTGAGGCTCTCGAAGTGAAGCATGAGCGCCGGGCTTGTACGCCATGCTTGGCGCGCGGACATTGGCCATTGCGCGCGTCGCCCTTCGACAAGCTCAGGATGACACCCACCTGCACGTTCAATTTAATTTGTCATGGGTAGGCACTCGAAGCATGCAGGCTGGCCTCACCGAGCGATTTCACCAAGCGACATCGCTCGGACCGGACGCGGGTCAAGGCCTTTGCGCTCATCTTTCGAGAGCCTCAGGATGACACCCACGCGCGTTTGGGACTTTTTTTCTAACAAACTTGTCATTGCGATGAACGAAGCAATGACAAGAGAGTTGAAATTAAACCACGTAAAAACCGAACTTTGTTTCCACAACTCCCCAAAACATTTGTTGGTAACAATGCATTGTCTTGCCGGGCAAATAGTTATAATTTAGTCCCCTCGTAACAGGGCAATCATGATATTATCAGATAAAAGAATTTTAGAGGAAATAGACGCCGGTCATATTATTATCGAACCCTTCAGGCGCGAATGCCTGGGTACAAATTCTTACGATGTTCACCTCGGTAAATACTTCGCCGTTTATAAAGACAGGGTGCTCGATGCCAAAATGCATAACGAGATCACCTATTTCGAAATAACAAAAGAAGGTTACGTGCTGCAACCGCATACCCTGTATCTCGGCGTAACTGTAGAGTACACCGAAACTCACCGCCACGTGCCGTTCCTCGAAGGCAAATCAAGCACCGGCCGTTTAGGTATCGACATTCATGCAACAGCCGGAAAGGGCGATGTCGGTTTCTGTAACACCTGGACGCTCGAAATATCGTGCACTCAGCCTGTTAAGATCTATCCTGGTATGCCCATTGGTCAGCTAATCTATTTTGCCGTTGAAGGAGATATCGAGACCTTCTACAACACAAAGGATAACGCCAAGTACAACAGTCCTTCAACACGCCCGGTTGAAAGTATGATGTGGAAGAATAAGTTTTAAAAATACCGGTTACTCCGGCACATAATCTACCGGCAGCAGTTCAGCCATTAACCGACCACCCCAGTTACCGCCAAACGACACGCTGAGTGGGTTAATGATAATTCCATTACCGTCGAAAAATGCGTATTGTTCATTAAACACAATGGTCGTGTCCAACGGCGTGCCTATAGAGTACGGATCTTCCTGTAATTTCTTTTTATCCTTTTCGCTCAAATTGGGCTTTCCCGGGTAGTATAAAATGTATAGGTAGTCTTCAAAGGTCAAAGCATATTCTCCCTCAACGTCGGTAAGTTTTGCAAAATCACCAACACTAAGCGGCGTGCTCACCAGCGGTTGTGGGCCTCCGCCCGGAGGAAGTCCTTTTCTGCTTTTATCTTTCTTAATAATGCGCAATGCCTTGAAGCCTTCAGCAGCAAACGTATTTGATATAACCGACCGCAAAAAATGCATGCTCGAACCCTGATAGGCTTTCAACCGGTTCTTTTTCCATTTCCGCTTGTCTGATTCGCTGCCCTCCATTTCCTCAAAAGCTGCTATGCCTTCGTAATAAGAGCTGCGCGTATATTGGTTATTTTCCATGTCTTTCAACTGGTACCGTATTTTGTAACCCAACGCCTTATTCTCAATCTCCAGGAAATCATCAGTATGCGCTTTAAACACGCCGTCATAATATTCCAGATCGAGCACATCCTCAATGTTTTTATTAACGATCTTGCATTGCCGCGAAAACTCCGATGTTCCGAAAAAATATTGCTTAAACATGGCGTACTTTTTACTCCAGTTACCTTTAGGATGAATCCGTACCTCCTTCAGTTCCATTACTTTGGCCGGTAGTTTGATCTCGCCCAGGGCAACATCGGCATTCACAACAATATGCTGGTAAAGTGTTTCATAACCCACGCAGGTAACTACAAGATCATATTGTCCCGGCCGTACGTTGGAAATGGTGAAATCGCCTTTCTCGCCCGATTTACTTCCTGCCACTGCGTTGTTCAAAAAAACGCTGGCATTAGGTACACCGGTTTTATCAGTTGCGTTAAGCAGTTTGCCGGTAATGCTGTACTGGGCAAAACAGGTTGCAGGAAATAAAAACGAAACAAAAAGCAATCTTTTAAACATACTTCGAATTTAAACTAAAATTTTAGTTTAATCAAAACTGATGATTTATTTTTATTTTGCGGCGATTTGAACGGCGTCAAAAAAAATAAAAATTTATATTAAACCTTTTCTAAAAACGTTGTTCTTATTATATAAACAACAACATATATGAAACGAATCTTATCTATCATTGGCTGCGTTATTGTATTGGCAGCTTCATCCTGTACTAAAAAGTACATTACCCCTAACCCTAACCAAACCATACAGTATACTGTGAAATCGAGCGCATGGACTACTACCGACGGGGGAAAAACATACTCTGCGGTGCTTGATGCTCCTGAAATTGACAGTTACTTTAATGATCATGGTGGTGTGCTGGTGTATTTTTCATTCACAAGCGGCGTGTACGAGCAGGTGCCCGAAGTTTACCAGGGCATTTCATACAGCTACACCCACAATAAGGGAAGCTTAGCGTTGTATGCCCAATCGTCAGACGGTGTTACGCCTATTGCCGCACCTGATGATACAGTGGTGAAGTTATTGCTGATAGATTCTAATTAGTAATTAGTTAATCAAAGGTTAGAGGCAAAAGATTAAAAAATCAAAAGGCCTTGCAGATCAATTCAGCAAGGCCTTTTGATTTTTGACTTTTTAATTTTTATTTACTTCTCCATCTGCTCAATCACTTCCTGCGTTACTCCGGTGAACGAGAAGCCGCCATCGTGGAAGAGATTTTGCATGGTCACCATTTTAGTCAGGTCAGAGAACATGCTCACGCAGTAATCAGCGCATTGATCTGCATCGGCATTACCCAGCGGACTCATCTTCTCTGCATAATTAATAAAGCCATCAAAGCCTTTTACGCCTGAACCTGCAGTAGTACGGGTAGGCGATTGCGAAATAGTATTGATACGCACATGTTTCTTTTTACCGTAGTAGTAACCGAAGCTGCGGGCAATACTTTCTAAATAAGCTTTGTTATCAGCCATATCGTTGTAATCGGGGAATACACGTTGTGCGGCGATGTAAGTTAAAGCCAAAACAGATCCCCACTCGTTAATGGCATCCATTTTCATAGCGGTAGAAAGCACGCGGTGCAGGCTCAGCGCCGAAATATCGAAACCCTTGTGGGTAAAATCGTAATTGTTTTCAGGATAGGAAATGCCTTTGCGCACATTCACGCTCATGCCTATCGAGTGTAAAATAAAATCAACGCCGCCGCCAAAATGCTCTGCCGATTTGGTGAACAGGTTTACCAGGTCGTCATTATTGGTTACATCGGCACCAATAACGGGTGCATTGCACTCTTCAGCAAGTTTATTTAATTCACCCATGCGTAAAGCAATAGGGGCGTTGCTCAAAATAATTTCAGCACCTTCCTGTACGGCGCGTTGTGCTACCTTCCAGGCGATAGATTGCTCGTTAAGAGCGCCGAAAATTATTCCTTTTTTACCTTTTAATAAGTTGTATGCCATTTTGTTGATTTTAATTAGCGCGCTAAAATTAAAATTAATTATTGGTATTGTAAATTTTAGCTACGTTCATAAAACTTATCCTTTTGAAAATAAACAGATATGGCGATGTAGCATTTTAAACATTGCCGTATCTAACCACCAATAAATGGAAAACCCCGGCATCAATTTCGAAGAGATCTACCGCGTTTACTGGAACAAGGTTTTCAGGATCTGCCTGGGCTATGCCAATGATACCGATTGGGCAAAGGATATTGCGCAGGATGTTTTTATAACGATATGGAAACAGCTGCCCGGTTTCAGGAACGAAGCGGCGATAGGCACCTGGATCTTCCGCATTGCAACCAATAATTGCCTGCGGCAGATAGAGCGGCATGCCCGGATGCCTAAAACCGAACTGCCGGAGCAAATTCCTGCCGAACCTGCTACCGACATCGAGTGGCAAAGTAAATTCCTGTACAAATGCATTGCCGGGCTGCCGGAAACCGACCGTATCATTATCTCCCTCGAACTGGAAGATGTGAAGCAAGCGGAGATAGCCCGCATAACCGGTCTGTCTGAAAGTAATGTTCGTGTACGCATTTACCGGATAAAAGAAAAGCTGACCTTAAAATTTAAACAGTATGAGCAACAGCATTGACTTTAAAGCGCTGTGGAACCGTGAAGAGACCAGCGCCCCCGATGTAGGCGAAATATTCGCAAGGGCAAACAAGCTCAACCGTAACTCGCGCAGAAAGATAATGGTGTGCAATATTTTACTGATCCTCACCATTGTTTTCTATGGACTGATGTGGTGGCATTTTCACCCTCAAATGATCACCACCAAAATAGGGTGGACGCTGATGATCGGCGCGATGGTAATGTACGTGATATCAAACTACCAACTTTATCCTTTGCTGGTTAAAGCTGATATGGAGACCGATAGTCATGCATTTTTATCACAGATGATCCGTATCAAATACAAGCAGGAGTCTATCGATAATCTGATCATTAAGATCTACTTCCTGCTGCTGGCGGTGGGCCTGGGATTTTATTATATAGAGTATTTAAAGAAAGGTAAATTGATCTTACAAATAACCGTTTATGGTATCACTTTGGCGCTGTTAGCCCTTAACTGGTTTTACCTGCAGGAGAGGAAAACGAAGAAACAGCACAAAGCCATGAACGAGATCATCAGCAAGCTGGAAGCCGTAAACGCGCAATTGAATGAATGATCAGTCCTCACCTAAAAAGTTTAAAATATAGTTGACTATTTCCTTCTTTTCGCCCTCTGTGCCTGAGCCGCCCATATCATTGTGCCTTGCGGTCACTTTCACTATTTTGATGCCATACTTCTTTTGCTCTTCTGCTGATGGCAGTACACCCTGATCGGCAGGCTGATCGCTCGACCGCAGCGAAAATATCGTAGGGCGGCGAGCGCGGGGAAAAGGCATCCGCCGGTTATCTAATGAAATAATCCTGCGGGCAAACAGCGGATACTCGTTAGCGATCAGCATAGCCATATCGCCGCCATTGGAATGACCAATCAAAAGAATGTCGTCAAAGTCGACTTCGGCATAGCGCCGCTTTAATTGTTCCGTTACGAAAAAGATGCTTTTTACACCACGATCCCAAACCGGCTTGCGCAGCTTGTACAGATCGCCGGTGTTAGGCATTGGGGCGTCACCCGGCAGGTCATGCTGAATAGTAACTACCAAATAACCCTTTTTTGCAAGCTTAGAGGCGATGAATGCATAATCGTCTTTAGTCCCGCCGTAGCCTGGATTGATTATAGCCAGCCGTTTGATAGTAGTGTCTTTACGCTGATAAATTGCCGTAGGGATTTCCCGGTTACGTGAGCTGTCATAAAAGGTTAAGGTATCTTTATAGACTTTAATGGTTTGACGAATTGTGCCATTAAGATAAACATCAGCAAAAAATGGCTCTCTTTTACTTGCGCAAGCACAAAACAGAGCTAATGCAATAAGCAGATATTTAGGTTTGATCATGATTGATGTAGTAATAAATACAATCCCCCTTGTCATTTCGAGCGAGAGCGAGCAATGACAAGGGGGAATCGGGAGTTAGATTTGACTCTTCATTTCCCTTCAGGAGGTGTTAGTGGCCTTAGCCTAACAGTTCCCTCGCATTCTGCAGTGCACTTTCTCCCGGTTTATCGCCGCTCAGCATTTTGGCTATTTCCAATACACGTTCTTGGTGATCCAACTGCTTAATGCGGGTATAGGTTGTGGCTGCCTTATCGTCTTTATAAACAAAATAATGATACTGCCCCTTGCTGGCAATTTGCGGCAGGTGGGTTATAGTGATCACCTGCAGGTTCTGTGCAAGGCGTTCCATGATCTGGCCTACCTTATTGGCCACCTCGCCCGAAACTCCCGTATCTATCTCATCAAAAATAATGGTTGGTAAGGCTGTATTTTGTGCCACGAGCGATTTAATGCTCAGCATCAACCGCGAAAGCTCACCGCCCGATGCTACTTTGCTCATTTCTGCAAGTGCATGGCCTTTGTTTGCGGTAAAGAGGAATTTTACAATATCAATCCCGTTATCGCCCAAACCACCGTTATGTCCTGCAGTTGTGGATAGTTCAATTTTTAGGTTCGAATTACCCATTCCCATTTCGGCGAGGGTGTCCAATACCTGCTTTTCAATTTGCGGGACGACATTTTTTCTGTTGACCGATAGTTTTGCAGCTAAATCTTCCAGCTCTTTTTTGTCCTTGTTGAGCTGGGCGGTTAGTTTTTCAATGGCCTCGTCGCCAAAAACGGCTTGCTGTATCTTGTCAGACAGGTCGCTTTGCAGTTCAAGCAACTCCGTATTATTGCTTACGCGATGTTTCTTTTGCAGGTTGTAGATCATGCTGAGACGCGTATTCACTTCCCCGGCGCGAGCCTCATCGGTATTGGTGCGTTGCTCAATAGTTTCTATCTCCGCGGCAATATCTTTCAGTTCAATCAGTGTGCTGTTCAAGCGCTGGTGCAATTCAGCTATCTGCGGATTGAATTTTTCGAGCGCAACCAGTTGATGCCCGGCTTCACGTAATTGTATAATGGCCGATGTTTCGCCTTCCTCCATTAAATAATAGGCGCCGAGCAGGTTCCGCTTGATCTCGCCTGCATTGTTGAGCGAATAAAGTTCCTGCTCCAATTGTTCCTGTTCATCAGCCACCAGATTTGCCTTTTCCAACTCATCAAACTGAAACTGGTAATAGTCAAGGTCTGCTTTTGCTTTATCGCTTTCTTCAATTAACTGTTGCAATTTGGAAGTGGCTTTTTTATAAGCGCGGTATTTGGTGCGATAATCATTCAGCAGGTCGGGATGTTTGGCCACGGCATCTACCACCAATAGCTGGAACTCCGGATCATTAATTTCAAGCGTGGCATGCTGCGAGTGAATATCGATCAGCTTTTCGCCAAGTGCCTTTAGGGCAGTAAGGTTAACGGGCGTATCATTTACAAATGCGCGTGATTTCCCATCAGCCGAGATTTCGCGGCGCAGCACGGTCTCGGCCTCATAGTCGAGGTCGTTATCTTCAAAAAACTGTTTCAGGTGAAATGCGCCGATAGTAAAAGTCCCCTCTATTACACATTTCTTCTGCTGATTAAAGAAATACCGGCTCTCGGCGCGTTGTCCTAAAATAAGCGACAACGCACCCAATATGATCGATTTACCCGCGCCTGTTTCGCCCGTAAGGATATTCAGGCCGCCGCCGAAACCAATTTCAAGGTTATCAATTAACGCGTAATTACTGATGCTGAGCTTTTGAAGCATAAAAAAAGTAGCTGCTGTTTAGTGGCTCTAAATTACGTGTTTTAGTTTTGTTTTGCGGCGGCCGGCTTGTATTATCTTGAAAGTGAAAGCCTAAAATTAAAGCAGAGAGGCCCGCCGCGTTTGCGAAGAGCCTCTCTATATTCACCTTACGGCGTGTTAAATTAATTGGGAATTGTGCTATATTAATTATCCGATTCCGGTTTCTCCGGCTTTTCGGGCTTCTCCGGTTTCTCAGGCTTTTCAGGCTTTTCCTGTTTTTCTGGCTTCTCTGCTTTTTCCGGTTTCTCGGGACGATCCTGGTCGTCATACCAACGGGTTCTTGGATGAGTTTTCCTGTAATCAGCCAGTCTTTTCTTAAAATCAGGTGTTGCCATGTAGGCGTGCAGTTTTGCAGTAGCTGCGTGTAATTCGTCTTTTTCCTTTTCTATTTCAGGGCTATGGCTGTATTCGCGCATCTTTGCGCTGAGCGCCCTCATTTCTTCCTTTAACTGCTCCTGCTGCGGGTTATGAAAGGCTTTTCTCATGCTGTCGCTTGTTGCGCGCAGTTGTTCCCTGGCTTTTTCATATTCAGGCGAATGAAAGTGCTCCCTCATTTTTGCGCCTAATTTTTTCATGTCTTCAGTAGCCTGTTGTACATCAGCGGGAATATTCTTCCGTAATTCTGTCTGGTAGTTCCTGTAATTTTCGTCCCGGTCGTCACCATAGTTCCGATCATGCGGAATGTGGTACTTGTCTTCCAGCGCCTCATTGATCTTTTTAAATTCAGGGCTGTTGTAATAGGTTTCCATCTTTTTGCCCAGCTTTTCCATTTCCCGGCTTATGTTCGATACCTCGTCTTTATCGCCCGATGTTTTCTCCAAATTGTCGGCGGCCAGTTGCTGCTTTCTTTCCAATTCCTTCAATTCAGGGCGATCATAGAACTTTTGAATTTCGCGGCCTTTTTCTTCCAGCTCTTCCTGGGTCTTTTTGAAATCACCGCTTTCGTAGTATTTGGAAATCGCATTTCCGTGTTTTTCAACTTCTTTGCTTAGTCTGTCCAGTTCGGGGTCTTTAAAGTCCCAATTCGAATCGTAACGGTCGTCGTACGAATATGCATATTCAGCATCGGTCTTGGTTTTAAGCGTAGCTTTCTTTTTTACAAGCGCAGCTTTTTTGCCGTTTGCCGCGGGCTTTTTACCGGTATCGGCAAACATGCAGTTAATAATGGGAGTGATGGCTTTTACGGAGATTTTACCCTCGGCAACTTCCGGTTTCAGCAAAGCCATAGCGCCTATGCTTATAGTTAATATAAGCGTGGCCAACAAGGTGGGGCGCAGGCTTTGTATAGGTTTCCTGGTTTTCATAATTCGTTCAATTCTGTTTAATAAATGGTGCTTTTTCCCGGTTGCGGCCAGCGCTAACTGCCAGTCGGTTTGGCGGGTTTGCTCCAGCTTCAATAAAGCCTTTGCATAGTTCAGAGGGTCTGCGGTGGCCTTTACAACCAGGTCGTCGCAGCAGTTTTCGCGTTCTTCGTTTATGATCCTGTTAATCAGTTGTGCACACGGATTGAAGAACAACAGGATCGAAATTACCTGCTGGATCATGTTCACCAGGTAATCGTTTCTTTTGATATGGGCAAGTTCATGCAATAATATCGACTCGATTTCCTCTGCCGAAAGGTAACCAGCCAATGTGAACGGCAGCAGGATCATCGGTTTAAAATAACCCACCATGCAAGGCACATCGATCATTCGGCTTATACCAACCTTTACATTTTTCGAAATATTAAATGCCTCGGTAAAGGCGTCTGCTGTACGTTGAAGCAGCGCGTCGCCGGTGGTCTGTTGCTTAATAGCATTCATTTTTCGCCGGGCAACTATAAGCCTGCCTATATTGAACAGCAACCCGGCAGCATACAGCGCAGCCACATAGGGCAGGTATGCTTCCAGGCTATAATAGTAGCGAATACTTTCTGTGTTGAAATTGCGGATGCCCGAAGGAATCTCCGCCAGCAGCGGCATTGCAGATGATCTTTCGGGGATGGTAGCGAGCCAGTTATAAATGCTGATCTCGTTCACAAGTGTATAGCCGAACCATCCGGTTATCGTCAGCAAAGCGATCACTGCTAATGAGTATTTCCGCGATGCTGATATTTGCCCCTGGAACATCAATACCAGCTTCAACCCAAAGTAAACTACCAAGCCCTGCCATAATGAATGGATGATAGTTATACCCAAAACCTGGCTGATATTGAACAAAATATTCTGCATGATTACGGCGGGCTTAGCGTGAATTACTTAATGAGAGCTATTGATCGTTTTTAGTGGTATCCTTTTCGGGAGTGTAAATTTTTACATCACCAACGGTGTCTTTCAACTTCCATTTTTTGTTCTTCATTTTGCCCCAATCCACGTCTTTAAACTGCTTCTGCATTTCCTTACCCATTTTTTCCATTTCCTTCATCTGCGCTTTCCATTCGGGGCTGTTAAACTTTTTGGCCATTTCTTCGCCTTGTTTCTTCATCAATTCCATCTGAGCTTTCCATTCAGGGCTGTTGAATTTCTTCTGCATCATTTCACCATTCCTTTTGATGTCTTCCATCTGGGCTTTCCATTCGGGGCTGTTGAATTTCTTCTGCATCATTTCGCCATTCCTTTTGATGTCTTCCATCTGGGCTTTCCATTCAGGGCTGTTGAATTTTTTCTGCATTTCTTCGCCATTCTTTTTGATATCCTCCATTTGGGCTTTCCATTCCGGACTATCAAATTTCTTCTGCATTTCCTTTGCCTGGTTTTGCATGGCGAGCATCTGGTTCTTCCATTCCTGGCTATTGAACTTCTTGCTCATTTCTTCGCCGTTCTTCTTTATCTGCTCCATTTGAGCCTTCCATTCGGGGCTGTTGAATTTTTTCTGCATCTCTTCGCCCTGTTTCCTGATCAGCGCCATCTGGTTTTTCCACTGAGGGCTGTTAAAATATTGGCGTACAGAATCGGGCAGATCTTCGTCGGTGTAGGTGGTGCCGTTGAAAGAATAGTGGCCGGATTCAGTTTTAGCGTTTTTCTGAGCAGACTTTTTGTTTTTGGCCGTGAGCTTGGCTTTATGTTTTTTTCCGGTATCGGCGGTTAGGTAATATTCGGTCGAATCGCCGTTCGCAAGGCGTGCTTGTCTTTCCAGTTTTGCTTTTAGGCTTCTGGCTGCTGCTGTTTTGGGGTTGAACCATGCTATGCAGCTAAGGGTTCCTGTTAACAGGAATAATGCTATGATTAAATGGCGCACGCTGGCCATGTGTTTTTTTGTTTTCATAATTCTCTCAATTCTGTTTAATAAATGGAACTTTTTGCCGGTTGCGGCCATGGCAAATTGCAGGTTAATTTTCCGGGCTTCCTCTAATTTTATAAGCGCCTGCGCATAAATCAAAGGTTCGCCGGTGTGTTCAACTACAAGGTCGTCGCATCCGTTTTCGCGTTCCTGGTTGATGATACCGTTAATTAATTGGGTAAAGGGATTAAAGAAAAGCAATACCGTAATAAACTGCTGCAGCAAGTTCACTAAGTAGTCGTTTCGTTTAATGTGTGAAAGTTCGTGAAGTATAATGGCCTCAACCTCGGCAGTGCTAAGGTTGGTGGTCATGGTAACGGGTAAAAGTATCAGGGGTTTAAAGTAGCCCAGGGCACAAGGTACATCGATCAGGCTGCTTAATTTAATGGTTACATTTTTGGCAATATTCAGCGTTTGTGCAACCGTATCAACATATTGCTGCCACCGGCCGGCTGCTACGCCCGACGATTTTACATAGCGGACTTTATTCCATTCAACAGCAAGCCGTGCAATATTTATCAGCAGCCCGATAAAATAAGTAGCACATATAAAAGGCAGATAAGCCTTTACGCTGTTGTAAAGTGAAAATTTATTGGAAGTATGATGTGATAGTTTAAGATAAGACAGCAGCGGCAGCGAGTGGCTTGGCTTTAACGTTACCCAACTGTAATTGGCGATCTCAATAAATAAAGTATAAATAAAACATCCGGCAATGGCCACCGTAGCTGCAATAGCGAGGTTATATTTTTTAACCGCTGTAAGCGACGATGAGCCTGCAAACACAATGCGCAGCAACACATAAACCAACAAACCTTGCCACAACGAGTGGATGATGGTGATGCCCAAAACCTGGCTGATGTTATATAGTACACTTTCCATGTTAGTATTGTTTGTCCGGAAGTCGGAAAGTCCGAAAGACCGGAAGATTCTTTTGTTTAATCTCTTCTATTTGACTTTATTTATACCTTAGTGGATTGCCAGTCGCCGCTTCTTTCAGACTTCACTGACTTTCCCGACTTCCGGACCAATCTCTATTTCTCAAACTGCTTCAAATAATCCTTAATCGCGTCTATCTCATCTTTTGATGCGCGGTGATGGCCCAGCGCCTGGATCACCAGGTCGGAAGTGGAGCCTTTAAACACGGTCGATATAATTTTATCGAGCGCGGTTTGCTGTGCCTGCTCGCGGCTCACCAATGCTTTGTAAAGGTGAGTTTTTGAGGTAGTGTCGCGCTCAACCATGCCTTTATCATGCATAATTTGCATCAACTTTAAGGTAGTGGTATAACCAGCATCTTTATTTTTTGACAATTCCTCGTGCACGTCACGTACGCTGCACTGGCCTTTTTTCCAAATCACCTGTAATATTTCCAGCTCGCTTTCTGTTGGTTTTACTTCCATCTCTTTATAGGTATACGAATATCTTCGTACAAAGATGTACGATAGATTTCGTATTTCAAAATAATTTATAAACTTTTTTTAAATAGGACGCACGGGGTAGCGTAAATGTTGCAAAGGAGAAGGGGAAAAAGTAAATGCGGAAAGTGAATTGAGTAAGCTTTCCGCACGTCATTGCAAGGTGCGAAGCAATCTCTAAATAGGATATCTACAGGATCTATTAGCGCGAATACAAAGCTCAGAGTTGCTTCGTACCTACCCATGACCAAATTAGTTTTATGTAAACAGGGCGTCTGGTATAATTGCGCCGCAGGTGCAAAATATTGGTAGCAAAACAGACCATTAATTTTGCGCTCCGTTAGGTGCACCACATAGCCCGCCAATACCTGATGTTACGTACCTACGGCACGATTGGAGAAGCGTATCTTTTTCTACCAATATTTGACCCCGATGGGGTCGTCTTCCTTTCGGCGACCCGATATCGCTTCATGCATCCTTTCTTATTATTTTTACCTTTAGAGGCCGCAGATTTATACCTCGCAATAACGCGCGGGGCCAAGACTTTACTCTTTCGCAACAATCAACAAGTTACTTCAAATTCTGATATTTCAGCCCATTGGCCGGGTCGGCCTGGCTTAAAATGTTCATCACCTGCACACGATCCTGCGCATCTTGCTTTGCGAAGATCGAAACAAATTCGTCGCTTTTAGCGGTAAAGAAAACCAGTGGGAACATGGCGCCCAAACGTTGTCTGTCAACTTCCGAAAGCGCGGGTAAAAAGGCAAGTATAGCCTTGCGGCCTTTGGTAGCATTATCGGCCATCAGGTCGAGGCCGTTGCGGTGGTAGTTATAAACAAATTCGCGTAAGGGCTGGTAAAGTTTGTTATTCAGGTTTTCGGCCAGCCAGTAGCGGTTGTTATTACCGTCGAAAGCTTTCCAGCCTTTGCTATTCGATGTTTGTGCGTTGGTAACCACGTTCTGCGCGGCGGCAAAGTAGGGGGTGCCGCCAAATTTCGAAAAGCTGTCATAATCCATACCTACTATTATATAGGCGTAAAATGCCATCAGCGAAGCAAGATTACTTTGAAAGTTCTGGTCGGTGTAATCAATGCTTTGTCCTTCGGTATAGGTGAAGTCAATATCCTTGTCATTCACGTTCAGCAGGGTAGAAGAGTAGCCCGAACCGTAAACAGGCCTCGACGACTGCACCTGCAGTTCGCCACTAAACGAGCTACTGCCGTCCCAGTTGGTAATGTTGAGTATAAAATTACAATCAATGCGCTCCTGCGGTAAAATGGCATCGGCACTCCACTTGCGGCCATTAAGGAAATCCTTCATCGCAGTTTCGAGCGTCTGGAAGATCCGCTTATTGGTGGATTGTATTTTGGGAGATACGATCTGCACGCGCGCATTCAGATCCTGTGCAAACACGCCAAAGCTCACTAAACTCAACAGGATATAAATGCAGATCGATTTCATCGTTTTATCAGTTCAATTATTTTTTTACAAATATCGCGCGCTACTTCATCTTTCGTTTTTAAATCGTAAACGGTCTTATGCAGGTGTTTGTCAATAATGGTTATTTTATTGGTATCCTTTTTAAAGCCAGCGCCGGCATCGTTCAGCGAATTTAATACAATAAAGTCAAGGTTTTTGCGCTGAAGCTTGTCAATTGCATTTTTTTCTTCGTCGTTGGTTTCCAGCGCGAAGCCCGCCAATAGCTGCTCTGGTTTTTTCCGCTTGCCCAGCTCGTTTAAAATATCGGTCGTTTTTTTTAGTTCGATACTGAACCCAGCGTCCTGTTTCTTGATCTTCTGACCGGCAACAATAACCGGCGTATAATCGGCCACGGCAGCGCTCATTACGCAAGCATCTTTGTTTTCAAAAGTTTCGAGGCAAGCCTCCAGCATCTGCGCCGCCGAAGTCACATCCACGCGCTTAATAGAATTATGCTTGCTCACCTGGCTTGTAGGGCCGGCTATCAATGTAACTGCTGCGCCCAACGAGGCCAGTTCATCGGCAATTGCAAAACCCATTTTTCCCGAAGAATGGTTACCAATAAACCGCACAGGATCGATGGCCTCATAGGTTGGTCCCGCTGTAACCATTATTTTTTTACCATTCAAAGGGAGCTTTTGCTGGATATCGCCAAAGACAAAATCAACGATCTCTTCCGGTTCAGCCATGCGGCCTTCGCCGTGCAACCCGCTGGCCAGCTCACCATTTCCCGGGGGGATCAGCACGTTCCCGAAGGATAGCAGCCTTGTAATATTTTCCTGCGTTGCAGTGTGCTTCCACATATCAAGATCCATCGCAGGTGCGAAATAAACCGGGCATTTGGCCGACAGATAAACCGCCATCAGCAAATTATCGCAAAGGCCGTTAGTCATTTTAGCCAGGGTGTTGGCGCTCGTGGGCGCAATGATCATTACATCTGCCCAAAGTCCAAGCGCAACATGATTATCCCATTCGCCGGTCTCCGGATCAAAATACTGTGCGTGGACTGGATTTTTAGAGAGGGTAGATAAAGTAAGCGGAGTTATAAAGTTAGTCGCATCGGGTGTCATCACCACCCGCACATTGGCGCCGCCCTTCACCAGCAGCCTCACCAGCATTGCCGATTTATAAGCAGCTATGCTTCCGCAAACGCCTAAAACTATATTTTTACCTTCAAACATTGGTTAAAGTCAAAATTTAAAAGTCAAAATTAAAAAGTAAAAATTCAAAAAGCGTAGCGATTTTATTATATAAAGGTATATAACGACAAAAGTCAAAACCCAAAAACGCGGATACGGCAATTTTGACTTTTGACTTTTAACTTTTGAATTAAAGAGGCTTATTGCTCTTTAGCCGGATTGCGGTAGTAAACCTTATCCTCTAAAAACTCCTGAACGGCAACCAATGATGGTTTTGGAAGCTTTTCGTAGTATTTAGAGATCTCAATTTGCTCGCGGTTTTCAAATACCTCTTCCAGATTATCGTTCGACGATGCAAATTCAGAAAGCTTCTGGTGCAATTCTTCCTTGATGTTGTTCGATATCTGGTTAGCCCTTTTCGACATAATTACAAGCGACTCATAAATATTGTCGGTCTTTACGTCTAACTCGCGCAAATCGCGGGTAATTGTGCTGCTTGCTACTGCAGGCTTATTGTTATTGTTAGCGTTCATATCTTTTTTATTATGGGATCTTTTGATCCGGATTATTTTTTTCTGATGGCGGCTGCGTTTTAACCGAGTCCTTTTTAGCTATCTTTTTTGCCAGGCGCATGTCGTTTGTGGCCGCAGCAATTATTCTTTTGGTTTCAACTATGCCTTCCTGGCTGTATTTTTTATAACGATTGGCATCAGCCAGGTATTTGCTGTTCGGATATTTCTCAGCAAACTGATCGGCATCGGTAATGGCCAGGTTATAACGTTCTTCCTGCACAAACTCGCCGCTGTGTTTCGAATACTCATATTGCGCCTGGATGGTTAAGAATTCCAATTCCTCGGCATATTTGGTATCAGGATAATCGCGCAGCGTATTGCCGAACGCAATAACGGCGGCCTGATAATCGCCAATAGTTAAATAAAGCTTCGCATTTGCAAACGCCTTCGATTCCAGTTTGTCGCGCAATGTCTGGATCAGCTTACCGGCTTCGGCGACACGGTCGCTTTTTGGATACAGGTTAATAAACAATTGCAAACCATCGATAGCCTTACTGGTATTGCTTTGATCGAGCGAATAAATGGGCGAGTCCAGGTACAGGCAGTAAGCATACATAAAGCGGCATTCCTCGGCCCTTGGGCTTGATGGATAGGTATCAGCAAAGTTTTTAAAGTGATAACCTGCGGCAGTATAATCCTTCAGCTTGTAGTTGGCGTATGCATTATAATAGAAAAGATCTTCTGCACCTTCGTGGCCGCGGTAACGGGTTACCAGGTCTTCAAACAACCCCAAAGCCTTTGAGTATTCCCTCTTGTTATAAAGCTTTATCGCCTCCGAGTATTTTTTTGCGTTATCATTACTGGCCTTCAGCTTTTCGTACTTGCTTTTACAGCTTCCCAGCACAATCATCAAAACGGCAAATACAGCGGCTAAAAACGTAAGTTGTTTTTTAAACATTTTGCAAAGATAGTTGAATATTATAAATCAGTCAATTATTTATTTAAGCGAAGATATAACGACGTTTTGGGCTATACTATATATATAGGGTGTATTTAACATCTTTTAACAAGATGTTCATAGTTGATGGTTCATAGTTCATTGCCGGAAGGAAACCTTTATTATTGGAAAGCTACTTGTCTTTCTCTCCTAAAAACTTACGCGTGTTAAACTCCGCCGATTTCCCTTTAGGAATAGTTAACGATTGCCAGCCTGCCGATACCATTTTAGCGAGGTAAACTATTTGCCCCACATGGTAGGGGAGATGCGCCAGTTGCCGGTTGATGGCCTCAATTACAGTATGCCCTTCGTTACGTATATATACAACGCGCGCGAGGTCATCCCCGGTAAGCGGATCGATGGCATCAAATAAACACTGCCAGCCTTTTTCCCATAAAGCAATCAATTCGTCTTTTGAGGAAGCGCTGCCTTCAAACTCGGCATCACGGTCACGCCAGTCTTTTTCGCCGTCGCTGTTCAGGAAATCCGTCCAGCGCGACAGGCAATTGCCGGCAACATGTTTTATAATAACAGCAATGCTGTTCGAGTCGTTATTATACTGCCAATGCATTTGTTCTTCGCTTACAGTTGCCATTGCGCGGTCGCCCACAGATTTATAATATCGAAACTGCTGTTTTGCGCTTGATAAGTAGTTTTCGGCTATGTTTTCCATATACAAAGATAGGTGGAAGGGAGCCAAGAGCCAAGAATCAAGAGCCAGGACAGGAGAAAAGACAAGAAGTAGAGAATCAAGAGCTGAAGAAAGATGCAAGAAGTCAAGAATCAAGAGGCAAGATAGGGGAGCCGGGGCAGAAAACAATCCCTCTGCTTGTAGTTGCGAGGTATGAAGCAATCTCTGAAGCTATTTATTCGGAGGGGTTTTCTGGCCGTTCTGTCCTGGCTTCTGGTCCCCTCAGCCACCTCTTGACTCTTGATTTGTTGATTCTTGAATCTTTCTTCTAATTTTTCTTCCTCATTACAAGTGTGTTACAACTACACTTTGAAACTTTTGTAAAAACCATTTGCATGATACAAAATGTTGCTTACCTTTGCACCCCGCTTCGGAAGGAACGGTTGTTATTTGAAACATCAGGCGAATAAAAAAGCAAAGAAAAATAAGTGAAAATATCACTTGCGGGATTTAAAAAATAATCGCACCTTTGCAGCCCGCAAACGAAGTAACGAAAGCGGATTTGTTCTCTGAAAAAGCAAGCTGAAAAAAATAAAAAATAAAGTTTGCAGATAACAAAAAGGTTCTTACCTTTGCAGTCCCAAAACAAGGGATGCTAAATTAAGCGAATGACGAAAGCGATTTTCGGCATTAAAAATTGAAAAAGTAATCGCTGTAAAAAGTGAAAACATAATAAAGACCGGAGCCGTGAGGTGAGGGCGAAACGTTCTTAAAAGATCAGGATAATCATGTAGCGTAACGGTCAGGGATGACGGTTATGGAAAGAAGAGAGGTAGGATATTGTATAAAGATAATATAATACAGATTCTATTAAGAAGAGAACTTTGAGATAGGGTCAGAGAT
>DATCQV010000205.1:0-17025 GCA_036569325.1 Mucilaginibacter sp.
CAACAAATCATCTACAAAACAAAATATTCCTATAATTTTATCCTTGGTAAGCATCTGAGCATCCTTTAGTTGTGGTAAACCAAAGTTCTTACTTTTGATGCTTACTTCTTTTTTTTATAACCCGCAACTTGAGTTAATTAAGTTTGCGGAGAGGGAGGGATTCGAACCCTCGATACCCTTTAGGAGTATACACACTTTCCAGGCGTGCTCTTTCGACCACTCAGACACCTCTCCGTATTTTTGGACTGCAAATGTAAAATATTTGCGCGGATAGTTTGGCAGTTTTTTACCGTCTGTACATTTACCCGAAATTTAATTTTTTTATAATACAGAATTTCCTGCTTTGTAGTACCTTAGCCAACAGCAACAAATGCTGCCTGCCGCACCTGGTGGCGGCCCGGCCTTTACCTTAATCATCAAATTCAGAACAGTGTAGCTTTACTGATAACTTAATTTTCCCCTATATATGTTAGTTAGCAACGACCTTATCCAAAAATCGGTACAACGACAGCCCGATCTCGATACGCTTATTCCCGCAGTTTCGGGTAAAACCGTGGCCCAGTTAGAAACGCCGGATATGCTGGCCATGCGCCAGAAAATGTTGGCCACGCAAACTGCCGAAGAGCCGGCATTTGCCATGGAAAGGCTGATAGGAAAAAGCGACCTGATGCCCTTCAACTATTTCCAAAAAGGCGAAAAGGTGGGCAAGTCTGTAGGGCGGGTGCTGGTGAAGGACGCAAATGGTACACTGGTGGGTTATGGCACGGGGTTCATGATATCGCCGGTATTAATGATGACCAACAAACACGTTTTACCTACCGATGGCGATGTACATACCAGTCAATTAGAGTTTGGTTTTGAGCTCGATCTGAATGGTAACATCACTACCGCGGTAACCTTCGACCTGGAGGCGGCAAAGTTTTTTTATGCCGACGCTGATCTTGACTTCAGTATCATAGCCGTAAGCCCAACGGATGTAAGCAAACAACATCAACTGTCAGACTATGGCTACCTCATTCTCAATCCTGACAAAGGGAAGGTTGCGCTTGGTGAATACCTGTCGATCATCCAGCATCCCGATGGCCGTGAAAAGCAGATAGCCATCCGCGAGAATCAAGTGGTCGACCACGAGGGCAGCGACGATTTTATCTGGTACAAAACAGACACGGCACCGGGTTCATCCGGATCGCCGGTATTTAACGATCAATGGCAACTGGTTGCGCTTCACCACATGGGCGTGCCCGAAACAGATGCTAACGGTAATTATAAAAGTGTGACCGGGGAAGTGGTTCCAAAAGACTCGCCCGAAATTGATTCTGATAACTTGGTATGGAAGGCCAACGAGGGTATTCGCGTAAGCCGTATTGTAAGCTTATTACAGCAAAACAAAGCCAGCGATGCTTTGGTACAACAAATTTTAACAGCCGGAGCCCAGGCAGCTGCGTTATTGCCACAACCGCCAATTGCTCCCCCGGTTCCGGTAGAAGCTGCAGAAGAAAAGCCGGTTCTCATTCCTACCGCCCCTCTGCCGCCTGTTCAAAACGATCCCATTCCGTCTGTTCAGCATAACATCGATCTCAATAACAACCTGACGTTTACAATACCGCTGAATATTACAGTTAGTCTTGGCAGTTCACAGCATCAGATCGGCTTACCGGCAACTCCGGCCTCATCATTACCCCTGACAACTACTCAAACGCCAGTGTTTGACGAATCGAGACTTGTGATCGACCCCGATTACAGCAACAGGAAAGGTTTCGATGAAAATTTCCTGGGACAGCATGTTGGTTTACCCGGGGTTCCTGATGATCTTAAAGGCGACATAACACCTGTAAAGAGTACCACCAACAATGTGCTCCTTTATAATCATTTCAGCATTGTAATGAACAAGCCGCGTAAAATGGCCTGGTTCACGGCGGTAAATATCGACTCGGTAAGCTGGGCAAAGCTAAAGGACCAGATCCCATCGCGCAAACAAATTGGTGCTGATACCTGGTATCTCGACCCGCGTGTTGATGATGCTTACCAGGTTGGAAAAAAATTTTACGCAGGCAATGATTTCGACATCGGCCACCAGGTGCGCCGCGAAGACCCGGTTTGGGGGCCGACTGTAGAGTTTGCCATCAAGTGTAATAACGATACTTTCCACCTTACTAACGCCTGCCCGCAGCATAAGGAATTTAACCAGGGCACCGGTCCGGCAGATCCGGGCGATACTACAACGGGCAAAACCTTATGGCAAGGGCTTGAAAACTATATACTGGATAACGCGCATCGAAACGGGCTGAAAGTAAATGTATTCACAGGTCCGGTATTTGGCGCAAACGACAAGCCGTTCCAGCAAACCGGTATCCTGATCCCTGAAGCCTTCTGGAAAGTGGTAGTGCTACAAAAATCATCGGGCGGGCTGAGCGCAACCGCATACCTTGTAAGCCAGGCCAGCCTGATTGAAAATATGATGGAGGAATTCGTCTTTGGTAAATACCGTACATACCAGGTGGCGGTTAAACACATTGAAGACCTCACCAAACTGTCGTTCGGCTTATCGCAATTTGATCCATTGAACAGTTTACCGCTCAATTCGCAGGAATCGCTGGAATTAAACAAACCTCAAAAGATCAAACTGATCAACAGCGTTCACGATATTGTATTCTAAGAACAAAAAGCCGCAAGTTGAGCGCATCGTAACTCGTGGTTGTTCATTGTGTAAGCTTTCAGTTTACGTGAAAAATTCTTTTGTCAGTTGAAAACTGACGCAATGCCGTACCACGAGTTACGCTGCGCTAAACTCGCGGCAGTTATATTAATTTTGTCTTGGTTCCTGACTCTTGGCTCTTGATCCTTTTAACTCTTATCCAGCACATCCTCGGCTTCCTCGGCAATCTCCGGTTTAATAACATTCCGTTTCGGGAAGTTGAACAGCAGCGAAGTAAGCACCGGGATAACGAATACGGCAACCGTAAATATAGATACAAACATATCTACATGCTTGCCTTCCAGCATTTCTGCAAGTTCTGTTCCCGGATAAAAATGAGTGTATAACGAAATGGAAAGTTTAATACCCAATACGCCGATAACGATAAAAGCAACAGTTTCCAGGAATGTAAATTTCTCCATCAGCTTAACAAAAGCCTGCGCCACGAAACGCATGGCCAGGATGCCGATGAATACACCTGTATAGATCAGGAATACATGATCGGTAAAGGCCACGGCTGCAAACACGTTGTCGATAGAAAAAGCAAGGTCCATTAACTCAACAACCGCCACGGTCGACCAAAACACGCCTATCGCACCAACGGTGTAACGATAAAGCCAGTTATCGCTTTTATTAATAGCCTCTTCTTCCCCACCTGCTGCTGCCTGAATCTTTCCTTTAAAATAGTTAAAGCAAAGATAAATAAGGTAAAAACCGCCGATAGGTTTCAGCCACCAGATCTTTACCAGCCACGAGGCTACGAATAAACAAACACCCCGTAATATATATGCACCCAAAATACCGTACCGAAGCGCTTTGCTGCGCTGTTTGGGCGGCAGGTCGAGCACCATTGTAGCCAATACGGCGGCGTTATCAACTGAGAGCAGGCTCTCTATCAATATCAGGTTAAGAATTACCAGGAGGCCTGCTTTTATATCTTCACCTAAAAGCGTGTGCAAAAAATCCATGTGTTAGTGTAGTTTAAATATGTTTTGCGGCGGCGATAATATTATTGGGGTGATAAATCCTGTCGCCGGCCAGTTGTGCTAAGATATAAATTAAATTTCCGCCGCAAAGCCGCTCCTTTAATTTTAACCAAAGCACGTACATTGGATGCAATAATCGCTGATTTATTACAATAATTATTGTTAATCAGAATTTGTTAAATAGTGTAACTTAGGCTTAGAATTTAAATCCAAATACTGCGCAAAACCAAAAAAGCAGCGTACCCCTAAAATCAAAATACATACTACAATGGCTATCAACTTACAAAAAGGACAAAAAATAGATATCGGTTTGTCTAAAATGACCGTTGGCCTGGGATGGAACCCCAACGAAGGCACAGGTTACGATTTCGACCTCGACGTTTCGGCGATCATGATAGATGCCAACCGCTTTGTTCCTCAGGATGAATTCTTTGTTTTCTATAATAATGCCGACTCACCCGACACTGCCGTTCACCATACCGGCGACGATCCGTCAGGCGGCAACAGCGATGGCGGCGACGACGAGCAGATCAATGTTGATCTAACCAAGGTCGACTCTAAAATACAGGAAATCCTATTCGTAGTGACCATTCACGAGGCGCAGGCCCGCCGGCAGAACTTCGGCCAGGTACGCGATTCATATATCCGCATCCTTGACGAGCAAACCGGCAGCGAAGTTTGCAAATACGAACTGGGCGAAGATTTTTCGATAGAAACCGCTGTTGAATTCGGCAGGTTATACCGTCGCAACGGCGCCTGGAAATTCGAAGCATCGGGTGTGGGTTACAAAGAAGACCTTGCCTTCTTTTTAAGTAAATATTTTAAAGGACAGATCATTAAATAAAGCGAAAATGGCTATAAATTTAGTAAAAGGTCAAACTATCGACCTGCGTAAAAATGACGGCGGCGAAGGTTATGATCTGTCGTCGGTCACTATCGGTTTGGGCTGGGACCTAAGGCAGCATAAAAGCACCGGCGGTTTCCTGGGCAAGCTGTTTGGCGGCGATGAAGAGGAAACCGAATATGACCTGGACGCCATTGCTTTCCTGTTAGATAAAAATGGCAAGGTAGCCAATACCGGCCGCACCGTGCAGGCCAGCAACGGCCGTAACATAAGCCTGTATGAAGGCGATGTGGTTTACTTTAACTCGATGAAACACCCTTCGGGCCATATCTGGCTTACGGGTGATAACCGTACCGGTGCGGGCGATGGCGATGATGAGCAGATCATTGTAAAGCTCGATTCACTGGATCAGCGTTATGAGCGTATTTTGTTTATCGTGGCTATTTACCAGGGCCGCAAAAACAACCAGCATTTCGGCATGGTGGAAAATGCGTTTATCCGCGCCGTGGATAACCGGGGCAAAGAAATAGCAAGATTCAGTCTATCGGGCGATTCAACTTATAACGGCATGTGCTCGATGACCTTTGCAGAGGTGTATCGTCGCGACGGTTCGTGGAAATTCAGGGCGTTGGGCGATCCGCACCCAACGGATAATTTCCTGGAGATATTGAAGGGATATCAGGCGTAAATTATTTCTTGTCTGCCAGAGCCTACAAATTAAAATATAATCAGTCATCAATCTTTTCATACACTAAATGAATAGGGTTTTATTTCTATCGTTATTATTAACGTCTAGCCTGGTCAAAGGGCAAACTCCTCAATCAATGCTATATCTTAGTCGAAAAGAAATAAAAAATAAATTAACACAGCTTTATGATTGTACCTATTTAGGTCCATCAAAAATAAAAGGGGCGACTTATGACAGTTATCATCAAAATAACGGGAGTGACGCTATATCATGCTTCTTTAACAAGGCTGGTTTATGTTATGAAGTTGATTGTTTAAAACCGTACAAAGAATTATCAAATGACATAAAACAATTAAATGACAATTTCATAAATATTAAGCAATTCAAATGGAAAACTAAATCAGATGACATGTTAATAGAAGTATTACCGACACAAGATAGAGGCTTATATCTTGTACGGTTCAAAGACATGTATCTATCTCAATAGAAAATAATTATCCCGAGTAATAGAAAGTTATAGAATATGTAAACCCACACCAGAAAATCGCCTTGATAACAGGAGACACCTACGGAACCTGGAATAAGATTTGGGTTTTTCTATAAACACGCGGCTCCTCCGGAGCGTAAAAAAATGTCAAAGGTACGATTCCCAGCGGAGTCACGTGGTTATAGAAAAATTTACCAATAAATAGCTGGCTTAGGTGCGTCCTGAAAATCGGACCGGTGATATTCGGCAAATGCTTTACAAACTACATGACCTATTATCAACACTATTCCTTCGATCTCTGGCTTACGCTTATCAAATCGAACCCGGAATTTAAAACTGAACGGGCAAAGATCTTTCAGCGCGATTATAATAGTTCCGGTAAAAATTATGATGATGTTGCTAAAGCCTTCAGACAGGTCGACCTGATGTGTAACGCCGTTAACGAGCATACCGGCAAAAACATTGATGCCGACGAAATGTACCTGATGGTTATAAGCATTATTAATGATAATCAGCTAAGTTTTGATGATATCGATACCAGCAAATTGTACCGGGATATGGAAACGTTGCTGTTCAACTACATGCCCCTGCCCTACGCAGATGTAACAATTGAAACGCTCGGTCATCTAAAAAATAAAAGCGGCAGCACGTTCAGCCTATTAAGCAACACCGGTTTTATTAAAGGTGAAACGTTACGAAAAGTACTGGTGGAAATGAATATGGCTCAATATTTTGATTTTCAGCTTTACTCGGATGAGGTAGGCATGTCGAAACCCAATCCGGAACTTTTTGAGCTGATGCTGCGCGAAGTACAGAAAATAAATCACCCGAAAGAGGTCAGTTTAAACAACATCATACACATAGGCGATAACCCGAAGAATGACACCGCCGCGGCAGAAGCAGCAGGAATAAAAAGCCTGCTCATCAATTCAAACAATCAACCGATAACAAGCTTATTAAGTTAATGAACGCAACTTATTCATTACACCATATTACAAGCGACAATGCTTTTGGCTTTGATCCGGACGATTACAGCCGCTTTAAGTTTGGCGATGATGCAGTTGCCAAAGAGTTTGGTACGGCTCTGGCCGATGGGTTTATCGGGCAGCATATAGCCGGTATTCCCGCCGGTACGCAACTGGTAGTTATTTCCAGCCCTTATTCGTTCATTCCAACAGCTACGTTTGCCATGAAGAATTGGTTCGTGTACCGGTTGAACCGCTGGCTGGCTGCCAATAACTACCCGGTGGTACAGGAAACCAAAGTTCATCGCACCATCACTTACAAGGAAGATTATGGCGAGCTGGATGCACAAGCCAGGATCAACCTCATCGGTAATGATTTGTTCCATATCGATAAGCAGTTTTTGGAAGGCAAAACTTTGGTGTTTTTGGATGATATCAAGATCACCGGCAGTCACGAGCGCATGATCATGAAGATGGTGGGCGAATATGGATTGAAGAACGATATTTACATGCTCTATTTTGCCGAGCTGGTGAATAAGGAGATCCATCCGAGTATCGAGAACTTTTTGAACTATCACCAGGTAAAAACAATCTTCGATCTGGAAGCTGTTATCAAAGGCGGCAGCTTTGCGATCAACACCCGGATTGTCAAATATATCCTGAATTATAATTTCGATTGTTTCCGCCTTTTTATCGGAAATCAAACCGATCAATTCATAAATTTACTGTATGATATGGCTTTGGGCAATGGCTATCATTCGATTGACGCTTATGCCAAAAACCTTAACTTTATTGCAGAAAACCTGTTTACAAAACACAAAAACCTATTGAAATATGGCAATTAATTTGCAAAAGGGACAGCGTGAAAATATTAACGCCCCTAAATTCACTATCGGCTTAGGCTGGGATACTAACAGCTCATCGACAGGAAGCGCATTCGATCTGGACGCTTCTGTTTTCATCATGGGCGACAATAAAAAACTCATAGCCGACGAATATTTTGTTTTCTATAATAACCTTAAATCGCCCGACGGCGCGGTGGAGCACACCGGCGATAACCTGACCGGTGCAGGCGATGGTGATGACGAACAGATCAGAATAGACCTTTCGAAAATCGATCCGCGCGTAACCGAGATAACCGTGGTTGTAACCATTCACGAAGCGGAAAACCGCAGGCAGAATTTTGGCCAGGTGCGTAATTCATTTATCCGCATTTTTGATTCAGCATCAAATGCCGATATTCTGAAATATGAACTGGAGGAAGATTTCTCGATAGAGACAGCTGTTGAATTCGGCCGGATCTACAAACGTGACAACAACTGGAAATTTGAAGCCGTTGGCGTGGGCATGAAAGGCGGTCTGCAGGATTATCTCAATAAATATAATTAAGCCATGAGTATTAACCTGCAAAAAGGACAGCGCATCAATCTTGAAAAAAGCAACGGCAGCAAGCTGCAAAGTGTATGCGTGGGCATTAACTGGGGCGCGATAGAAAAGAAAGGCTTATTCGGCATTGGCGGCCATAAAGAAGCTGTGGATCTGGATGCCAGCTGCGCATTATTTGATGAGCAAAAGAACCTGATCGATGTGGTTTACTTTGGTCACCTGCGTTCAAAGGACGGCGCTGTGCGGCATAGCGGTGACGACCTGACCGGCGATATGGGCGGTGATGACGGACTTGATAATGAAGTGATCACGCTTGATTTTTCCTATTTATCACCCAACATCAATTACGCAGCCTTTGTGTTGAACAGTTTCCGCGGCCAGGATTTTGGCACCATTCCGTTTGCTTCCATCCGTATTTACGAAGGCACGCCAAAGAACGTAAACGAAGTATTCGCTACTTACGATATTGCGCACGATAAAAGCTTTGCCGGTCACGTTTCGATGGTGATGGGCGTATTTTACAAACGCAACGGCGAATGGAAATTCAATGCCATTGGCGAACCTACCCGCGACCGCAAACTGGAAGAAACCGTGCGCACCGTGGGAATGAATTATTTATAATAACAGCGTGCACCCGGGGTTATTAAACGGCGATCCTGCGTGTACCAAACAAACACATAACTTAAAAAGAACAAAATCATGGACGGCGAATTAAATAACCCCGAAATTCCTCAACTGAATATAACATCTGTAAACCTTGATGTTCCTGCAGGTTCACAAACTCCCGCAGTGATCGACAAGGAAGGCAACGTGAACCTGGCCAACGCCACGCCTGCCGATGTACAGAAATACACTGAGATAGGCAAGGCGATAGATCCGAAAGATGTAAACTCCATCCTAAACTATGGTACTGAGGTACAAAGTTCGATGGAGCGCTACAGTAATACATTCCTTACCTCGGTGCGTACTTATAATTCCGGCGAGGTTGGCGGTTTGATCAATGAGCTTCTTACCGAGCTGAATTATATAGATGTGGATGAGCTGAATAAAAACTCGTTCTCGTCATTCATTTCGCACATTCCTTTCATGAAAAAGCTGGTGGTCGATGCCAAAAAGCTTTTCCAGAAATACGATACGGTGATTAACAACGTGGATAAGATCACCAACAAGATCAAAGCCGGCAGAATCAATTCCATTAAAGACAATGCCTCGCTGCAAACCATGTTTGATAGCAACGTGGGTTATATCCACCAGATGGAGGAACTGATCATTTCAGGTCAGCTGAAATATAACGAATTGAGCGAGCAACTGGCCCAGATGGATGCCAACCCATCTGCCTACCAGGATTACGAAATTGCTGATATGCGCGATTTTGTGAACCGCCTGGATAAACGCCTCGCCGATTTGAAGGTGGTTCGTTTCATTATGCTGCAATCGCTGGCGCAGATCCGCGTGGTGCAGAATAATAATACAAGCATTGCCGAAAAGGCACAGTCGATCGTATCTACCACTATCCCGGTATGGAAAAATCAGCTCACCATTGCTGTTGCCCTGAACAGGCAGAAGGAAAATGTGGAAATGCAGAAAAAGATCTCCGACACTACCAATACCATCCTCCAGAAGAACGCCGAAATGCTGAAACAAAACAGCATCGACGTTGCCCGTGAGAATGAAAAAACCGTAGTATCGTTGGATACATTGAAGAGAACCACTGCATCGTTAATTGAAACACTGACCGAAGTAAAACGCATTCACGAAGAAGGCACTGCCAACCGCAAAACGCTGAATACGGAGTTGCAGACTTTGGAAACAGAGTTGAAGAAGACGGTGACGAATCAATAAGAATTTCACGAGCGCGCCCCGGGGTGTCACCCTGAGCCCCGTCAAAGGGCGACGTGCGCAATGGCCCATGCCCGTTTGCTAGCGCGCGATACAGGCCTTTGCGCACATGCTTCGACGAGGCTACCGATGACAAGTTAAATTGAACGTGCGATGGGTGTCACCCTGAGCCCCGTCGAAGGGCGACGTGCGCAATGGCCCATGCCCGTTTGCTAAGCGCGCGATACAGGCCTTTGCGCACATGCTTCGACGAGGCTCAGCATGACACCCTTTTTGGTTTATCGGCGACTCTACGGGCGTGGTATCCAATCCGCCTATAATTTCGTAATTTTGCAGGAATTAATGGACGAGAACCGATTAAATATTCTGAACGAATCGAACCGGATGCTAAGCAAGCTCCAGTTACTGTCGGTTTTTTTCGGGGATGACATCATTTACAAAATCTACCTCCGGAGCCAGGTTATCCATAAGCTTTTTGAAACCAATCCCGAGCTGGATATCAATAAGCTCGACCTGTTCCACTTGCAGTTTACCGCCAGTTTGATAGAGCTGCTGCGGAAGATCAAAAAGAATAACGAGAACAACATCAGCCTCATATTTGACGAGATCCAGCTGAATAAGGAAATGATCGAAAAGCTCGATACATCGGGCTATAGTGAGCGCGACTTTAATCTGGATAAACAGCGACAGTCGTTAAAGGTGAATTTGAGTTTGCGCAGATTGTTTCAGGTACTTTCGGATAATTCGCCCGATAACCCGCTGTCTAAAAACATCAATGCCTTTGGATCGCGCTATGCGGCGGATTTCTTTTATCCGATAGAGCCCGACCTATTCAATAAGCTCATTCAATATAATCCCAACGATGTTTACACAGACAACTATGCCATTATCCAAAAGAAACTGATGGGCGTATTGTGTAAATACGATTTTAAAACGGAATTTTTCTGTGGACTGAAAACCGGCACACAGGTATTGGAAATCTATAAATTCCTTGAAACTGACAGGCATTTCCTCTACTTCGCACCTCACAATTTGTTTTTGTTCTGCGATGTGTCATTGATCAATGGTGTCGATTTCACCAATAATCTCTCCAAAAAAGAACGCCTCATCCAGGAGTTAAATAGCAAAAACGATATCCTGGAAAGCAGTGCCAGCGCCGCAAAATCGAACATGCCGGCTGAGATCAGGGCCTTGCTTGCCGAGAATTACCAAAAGATAGCCGATATCAATTTCCTCAATAACATGAGCAATATCGATGTACAGGCCAATATTTTAAAAACCATGCTCAACACCGACCTTAACTAATATGCTGAAACTCTACAAAATAATCGCATCCATTTTCGGGATCGGTTTTTTAAAAGGCGGCGGCACTTACGCTGCACTGGTAACTTGCGGCGCCATCTGGCTGCTTTGGAAAAATCCGATGTTCAGCAATGTTTATTTCGTAGTGCTGACCATCATCGTAACCCTCATCGGTATTTTTGTAAGCAACAAAGTGGAACCCGATTGGGGCGAAGACAGCTCCCGCGTGGTGATAGACGAAGTAGCAGGTATGATGATAGCGGTACTATTTATCCCAGTAAATGCTTACCTGTTACTGGCTGGTTTTATCCTGTTCCGTTTCTTCGATATCGTTAAACCGCTTGGTGTCCGTAAAATGGAGGCATTCCCCAGCGGCACCGGCGTAATGATGGACGATGTGCTGGCCGGAGTGTATTCAAACATTGTGCTTTGGGCGGGCTATTGGGGCTGGTTTATTTTCCTAAAGTAACATCCCGCTTACACTTGCTTACATGGAAAATCCGGTTGTATCTTTAAGGTAAAATCGTCTGCTATGTATTCAAAGATCAAATCCGTAATTTTATTGGTGACCTGTGTGCTGCTGCTTTCTGTAGCATCCGTTTTTAAAGCCTCAGCACAAATCAAACATTATCTCTATGTCGCCGTACCCGGCATCCGCGATTACCTGGGCTATGGCGGTCACGGCTTGCTGGTGTTTGATATGGATAACGATTTCAAGTTTGTAAAACGCATCGAAACCCGCGGCTATCATCCCAATAAAAAACCGTCGAACGTAAAAGGTATAGCGGTGAGCGTGCCGCTCAACAGCGTTTATATCAGCACCCTCGAATCCTTGCAGCGTATCGATCTGGCTACCGGAAAAATTGTATGGGAAAAGATGATCGACAAAGGTTGCGACCGCATGTCTATCTCGCCGGATGGGAAGACGATGTACCTTCCTGCTCTCGAAAACAACATCTGGAATGTGGTTGATTGCGAAAGCGGCAATGTCCTCAAAAAGATTTCCGGCTTTAAACGCTCGCACAATACGCTTTATGGACTTTCCGGCAATCATGTTTATTTAGATGACATCGGCTCTCCATGGCTGAGCATTGCCGATACGAAGACAAATACAGTTGTAGGCAAGGTGGGGCCGTTTGGTAATTTTATCCGTCCGTTTACAATTAACGGTTCGGAAACAAGAACCTATGTAACCGTGGATAGCCTGCTCGGCTTCGAGGTGGGCGATTTAAAGACCGGTAAAAAGCTGAAACGCATTTTGGTGGAGGGTTGGGAAACCGGCCGCGTACGTCGTCACGGCAATCCAAGTCATGGTATCGGATTAACTCCCGATGAAAAGGAAATCTGGTTGTGCGATGGCTTTAATATGCGCCTGCACGTATTTAGCGCCGTTGAACCTTATCAGCAGCTAACTACTATTCCCTTGCAGGATATGCCGGGCTGGGTAACGTTCAGCATTGATGGCAGGTATGCCTTCCCTTCGAGTGGAGAGGTAATCGATGTCAAAACCCGCCGGATAATAACTACCCTAAAGGATGAATTTTACAACAGTGCAGGCAGCGAAAAGCTTGTTGAAATTGACATGGACGGTGATAAAGCTGTAAGCGCAGGAGATCAGTTCGGGATGGGAAGAGTGAAATAATTCGAATATTTCCCATTTCAGTAGCATATTTGCAGTTCTCAATCGTCTGCAATAGCAAACCCCAAACTATGTACGCGTTTTTATTATCACTGCATTCTCTCGTCCGCTGGTTTGTTTTAGCCGGATTGTTATTTTCTATTTACCGCGGATACAGAGGCTGGCTGGGGAATAAGCCTTTTACCCAAACAGATAATACCGGTCGCATTGTTGCCGCTACTGCCGCATATATCCAGCTGGTACTGGGATTGTGGCTATATTTTATCAGCCCGGTGGTCAGTTATTTCCTGCACAATTTCAACACAGCAGTACACGAGCGGGTGATCCGTTTCTTTGGGATGGAACATATCACCATGATGCTGATCGCTATCGTCCTGGTCACGATCGGTTCTGCCAAAGCTAAACGAAAAGCCACAGACCGGGAGAAATTCAAAACGATGGCGATATGGTTTACCATCGCTTTGGTTATAATCCTCTCATCAATCCCATGGTCGTTTTCGCCGCTGACCAGCAGACCATTGTTCAGACCGTTTTAGTTATTAATTGTCTGTCGCAGGTGCAGTTGGCTGATCGCTGCCGGAACTACCGCTTACCACAGCGGGAGCTTTGCTCTTGAACGGACTGGAACTAAACCTGAACGTTAAAGAAATAAACGGATCAAAGCGAACCACCTTGTCGTTGATATCACTCGATTCCAGATTGGTATCTACTATCTGCCCCGGAGAATATTTTCCTTTCAATTGGTTCATCATGTGAAACGCAAAGCCAAAGCTCAATCCTATATTCTGATGAAACAGCAGCGATCCGCCTGCCATAGCTACGGGTGATATTCCGTTATTGTCGGTTGAATTAATATTGATACCTACGCCGCCGGTATAGCTGAAACTCCATTCATCCGTATTATAGGCCAGGTAATGGAAAAGTACACTCGGTGCAAAGTCAAAAACGGTTTCGCTGGAGCCCTGCAGTAATTTGTAGGAAGTAGAAGTTGTTGTCACACCGTTTGCAGTGGTGGTGGTTGAAAACGGCTGGGCATAAAAGGTCTTTGGCTTTTCAAAAATGTAGGGAATATATGTAAAGCCATAGGTAGTTAAAAACTTACCTTCGTCTTTGGTATCAAAGGTAATGGTCCAAACTTTGCCGGTAGAGGTGTTGGTAAGTGTAATTACCAGTGTTTCGTTAACCAGCTTCAGGGCCTTTCCTCCATTATAATTAAGGGTAGAAAATTCTTCATAGTTGGCCGCTACAATACAACCATTCAATGCTTTGGCTTTATTAAACAGTTTAACAAAATCTGTCTCGGCAGTAGCTGCATCAAGTGCGGCTTGTGCATCATCGCAGGCTTGCTTAGCGGCCGCCGCTTCACGACCGGCTGTAGAAGTGTCGGGAGCACCGCTTGCAACCCCGGTAAATTCTGGATTTAATGCAGATTCATCAAGCCCCTCGGATATCGGTTTTACTGTTGTCGCATCGTTTAAAGAATATTGCGCACCAGGAGCCAGGTTGATAAATGTAACTTTAAATGATTCGTTATTTGCAACCTGGTATTTAACAGATGTAGTAGCACTGGCGAGATCGATAACGATATTATCCTTATCAATATTCCTTTTCCTGGTAACTCCCGGTTGCCCGTTAGCTGCTTTGGGAGTACCGTTGACAATAACCCTCGTCTTCTTTTTGACTTGACCAAATGCGCAGAACGAAATAATACTGATTAATACGGCGAGCGTAATTTTTCTCATTGTGATAAGATTTTATAAATTGACAATAACGTTTCGGTACTGCAAAATAAGAAATATTTTCGGTTCCTGCAGCGAACAGCTTTTTTCGCTAAAAATCAAGCCTTCCCATCCAAATAAATCGTTACTTTAGGTATTCCAATTCAATCTAATGAAACGACGTTCATTTGTTAAATCATCCGTTTTAGGCGGCGCCGCAGCCGCAGTTTTACCCGCAATAAGCAACGCTATGGATTCTACTGATACCGCACCTACACAGTATTATGAACTCCGGGTTTATGATCTGAAGGACGAAGCCCAGCAAAAGCTGGTTGAGGATTTTCTGCAGCACGCGGCAATCCCTGCGTTAAACAAATACGGCGTTAAACATGTGGGCGTATTTACCGACCTGAAGCCCGCCGGACAAACCCGTGTGTTTGTGCTGGCAGCCTACGATGGTCTTTCGAATTTCGATAGGATCAATGAATTTGTTAACGGCGATGCGACTTTTCGTTCAAAAGGAGCAGCCTATCTTAATGCGCCCGCAACAAGCCCGGCTTATGAACGTATCGAAAGCTCGCTTTTAAAGGCGTTCACCCATTTCCCGAAACTTACGGCACCGGAGAAAAAGCCACGTATTTTCGAATTGCGCCAGTACCAGAGCGCCAGTGAGACCGCGGGCAAAAAGAAAATAGAAATGTTTAACGATCAGGGCGAGATTGATATTTTTAAGCGGTTGGGCTTTAACCCCGTTTTTTGGGGTGAAACTATAATCGGCCCTCAAAGACCCAATCTTACCTATATGGTTACGTTTGATGATCTGGACGATAAGGCTTCACATTGGAAGGAATTTGGAAGCGATACCCAATGGCAGGAGATCAGCGCCGTACCCGATCGTGCGGACGCTTTACTCGTTAGTAAAATAACTTCCACATTGCTGGTTCCGGCTGCATATTCGCAAATATAGCCTTCACGCTAAATGAGAACGCAGTCTAATTTTATTCAAACTTAAACAAAAATGCCTGAAGCTATTCGATTCAGGCATTTTTGTTTGGCGAGATCTATCCAATTTCTATAATAATTTCCTCTTTCCGATACCCTTGCCAAAACGGAAACCAAGCGTAACTTCATGCGTAGCAAGATTAAAGCCTCCGAGATTGTTCGAGGTGCCAAACTGGTAGCTGTAACCAATATGCACCTGATCGAGATTAAGGGTGAGAATACCTGCCGCCTGCGATTTGGTGATGCGATAACTACCACCAAGACCCAGTGTCTCTTTGATGTAAAAAACACCTGATACGTCGGTTACCAATTTCTGTCCCTTTGCGTACGACATCAGCAACGAAGGCTTTAATTTAAAATCTTCTGCAAGGTCGGTTATCAGGGCACCGCTGAAATAGTAATGGCTGGTAAAATTGGCATTACTTTGTACCGATGCGGTACCCAGGCTGGTGATGGTAAGCTCGGGAGCAGAAACCCCGATATAGTACCAATCGCTGAAATAAACTACGCCAAAGCCAATGTTTGGCTTGGTTTCTCTTACATCGTTAGAAAAAACCGGGTCGTTCGGGTCGAGCTGTGAATAATTGGCCACGTAATTCCGGATACCTGCGTTTATAGCTACACCCAGGTAATCGTTCTGCCCCAACTGTATAGCCTTCGCAAAATAAAAGTTTGCCTCTGTTTGATGTTCAATGGCGAATTGGTCGTTAATAACAACCAGGCCCGCAGCCCCTTCAATAGATGGTATGGCAACATTACCGTTTATCAAAAAGGTTGTTGGCGCCCCGTCAATACCAACCCATTGCTTGCGGGCCATTGTATTTACGGAACCTGCCTGATCGAGCAACGAATACGCCGGGTTTAACGGCGTAAGGTTATCCATATATTGTGTAAAGCTAAATGCTGCTGTCTGTGCCTTGGTTTGCTGTGTTGCGAATATTATAAAGAAAACGAATAATACTCCGGTTGCTCTTAATCTCATTTATTTTTCCCTTTAGTGATGAGGATCGGATTTAGTGACTAAATATCAGAAAAAATCCGTTAATGATAATCTTTTAATTTCTAATTCCGGTCCTTATCGCTAATCTTAATATTTCAGTACAAATAGCCTGCTTCGCCGCCCGATTTATATTGCAGCGAGTAGAAATAAGTGCCAGCCGCTGTAGTTTGCCATTTGCAGCGTGACCATCAAATACAAATACCTTGTTTCGGTTATCGCGCTTTAAACACTAATTCCCCGGCTGTCGACACTTCTTAATAGGTTATAAATTGACGTTCTTTTGTAATTAACTGATAGCGTTGGATATACTGAAAATGTTTGCATGGTTGCCTGAAAGTAAACAACCCCCACCTAAGGTGGGGGCTTTATACTAACCCCTGAAAGGGGTGTTTGTCAGAATAATTTTAAATCAGTTGTGCCGTCTTCTTTCCGCTCTTCTGTTTCCTGATATTTTACATAGTTCTTTATCCGTTC
>DATCQV010000206.1:0-6581 GCA_036569325.1 Mucilaginibacter sp.
CCAGCACGAAATAAAGGCGTCCAATAAGCCTGCCGATACCACGGTATGGATCTCCATTGCCTTCGAGAAACCGGTTTTGGCCTGTGCACAGGCTATGCCGGTAATACCCAGCCAATGCGCTCCCGGCGAGATCTTTTTCAGGCCGATAAGCATGTGCCCGTTATCCTGCAACGCAAAAGGGTTGCAATCCCAAAAGTTGGCAATATTTTTCTGCTCGGTAGTCAGGTCGTTCGCTCCCGCCTTATAATTCATCAGCAAAAATTTATAAAAGGCTGAATTTTTGCCGGTAGAAAAAGGAATGGGCGGACCAGGTAAAAACTGAGTAGAGGAATTGATAAACAGTGGCCTCACGGTATTAAAGTAAGGCTCCACGGCAGCCATATAAGCGGGAGGCGTCGGGTCCCAGGTGCTGTCGGCACGGGCAGGTGTGTAGCGCTTGTAATTGCTGATGCGGTTGTACTTGTCCTTTTTTGCGTAGGCCAGTATCTGTTTACTAATGGCCTGCCCGTAATGCATGGAACTATCTATCACCTCATCGGTAAAACCAATCTTCCTGCACGAATCCAGCAGGGTCTGCTCATATTTCAACATTAAGCTGCCTGTGGGCTGCATCTTGCCCGCGGTTTCCATCATGGCTATCAATGCACTCAGCTGGTAATTGTAGCCTTTGGCAAAGGCGGGCTTTTTAATGTCGGGATATTCATTTAATACGCCCTTCATACTTTTAGCGGTTGGGTCGTTTTCGGCCACCACCTCGTACCCGGCAAGGCAGATGTATGAAAAAAAGCGCGAAGCCAGCGGCGGGTTGGTTACATCGTGCACCATGATCTGTGTAGACTGATTAATTACCTTCGTAATATCCAGGCTGGTTAATACAGGTTGTTTTTTATTACCGCAGCCGTTAAACAACCCGGTAACCGCAAGCAGCATAATTGTTGTATATACCTTAAATCTCATTTGCTTAATTTTCTTTATAGGCTTTCACCCCAACCTGGTTAATCCCGAACAACATGATATGATTTACTTCGGTTACGCTTCTTACATCGCCCCATAACTTAAATCCTGATCTTAACTGCGGGATATATTGAAAATGCCCTGTGCCATCGCCTTTTAACAGCACGCCGTAATTGGCATCGTATTTCCCTATGCGCAGCCTTGCCCGGTTAATGTTACCGCACAAAAGCAGGTCGGTATTGCCATCATGATCGTAATCTAAAGTTGTTATGGTATAAACCGGCGACGACTGTACCTGCAGCGGCAACTCCGAAGCGTGCAACTTACCTTTCGAATCGCTTAAAAAGCAGGATGTGGAAAGGTTATTGACCGATAAATGTTTCGCGTCCTTTAATTCCACGGGGGTAAATATATCGGTGAGCCCGGCATCGGCATAACTTTTATAATCGGCGAAACGGGTACGCATGTTGCTCATCTGGTCGAATAACTCATCGCGGGTTATATAAGGGTAGCTTTTGCCCTGAATGTAAAAGCAAAACACCGGATCGACCGAGCCGTTGTCGTCAAAATCCTTGTAGTACATTTCGGCAGGCTCTGTGTCCGACACCTTGCATTGGGTATTAAGGCCAAGGTTGCCCGCAATGATATCAGGATGCCCATCGTGATTAAAATCGCCTACCAGCAGTTTATTCCAAAACCCGCTTTGCGGCTCGTCAAAATAAGTTGCCGTATTGTCTATCAATGCATTGCCAGAGTTTGTCAGCACCGTAACGGGCATCCATTCGCCGGCTAAAACCAGGTCGGGCTTTTTATCGCCATTAATATCCACCCAGGCGGCATCAGTCACCATGCCTATGTGCTGTAACTGGGCATTATATTTAGCTGTTTCATCGTTGAAATGCCCTTTGCCATCGTTTATCAGCAGGTAGCTTTGCGGCGTTTCGGGGTAGCGGCCAGGTATTACGCGGCCTCCAACAAACAGATCCGGGTGGCCATCGCCATTCACATCGGCGCTTACCACGCAGCTTTTGCTGCTTAACATTTTGGGCAGGCTGTTTTTTGCTTTGGTGAAGTTGCCGTGGCCATCGTTCAGGTAAAGCCTGTCCTGCAGGGCCGGGTCGTCAACTGCCAGGTCGCCGTAACCTCCGGAGGCTACATACAAATCAGGCTTACCATCGCCATTGGCGTCAAAGAACAGGGCTGCTGCATCGTTGCTCTTTTTATCAGCCTCAAATGCTTGCTCAGATCTTAAAACGAATGTCTGATTGGCCTGCTGCAGGTATAGCGCACCGGGTTTGCCGTCTGCCCCTCCAACATAAACATCTTCCAGGCCATCACCATTCACATCGCCCTTAACCATACATGGTTCCGAAAACGACATCGGGTTGATCATCAGCGGCTGGCGTTTAAAATCATTGATACTATTTTTTTCCTGCTTGTTATTTACAGGCGATTCAACTTCCGTAAAAAGAGTCTTCACCGACTGCGGCTTCTGATACTTACCGGTGGCATTTTTTTCGTTCAGTACCAGTTGCTGGTCGGCTTTTACATGCTGTATAAGCTGCGTGCTGCCGTTCTGCCATATAATACGCAGCGAATCTACCTGCTTATCCTTGCCCAACCCGAAGTGCAATACCGGCGATACGCTCGACTGATATCCGCGGCTTGGCATTTGCTCCAGATATTGCAGCTTGTTTTTTACATAGATGGTTACCCTGGCGCCTGTGCCCTGGGTATTTTTGCCCGCGCCTTCCAGCTTAAGCTGCAGGTAATGGTTATTTAGTTGTTTGTTAGCTTCGTTTTGGTAGATAAAAGCAGGCTGGTTAATGTTGTTGACCACCAGGTCAAGGTCGCCATCGTTGTCCAGATCGGCATAAGCGGCGCCATTACTGTTTGATGACTGGCTAATGCCCCAGGCCATACTTGTATTGCTGAACGATAAGCCGCCGTTATTTTTAAATAAATAGCTGCTCACCTGCGACGAAGGTATTTGCTGCACCAGGTCATAAACATCCTTACGCATTAATCGCCTGTCCTTCAAAAAGTCGCCCATGTATTTCATAAAATCCATGTTGGTAAAATCGCGGGTATAGCCATTGGTTACAAAAAGGTCTTTCCAGCCATCATTATCATAATCGGCAAACAGGGGGGCCCAACTCCAATCGGTATTGGAGATGCCCGACAGTTGGCCAACCTCGCTGAAAGTACCGTTGCCATTATTAATTTGCAGCATATTGCGCATATACTGGTAATAAAAACCTGTACGCAGCGTCAGATCGAATTTTTCATAATTGTCCGGAGCGAACAATAGCTTTTGCCGGCGGTTACCCTCGGGCAGCATATCGAGCGTAAAAATATCGGGCAGCCCATCGTTATTGATGTCTGAAATGTTGTTGCCCATCGAAAATTGCGACGTATGCCCTAACGAGGTTTGCAGCCTGTTGGTAAAGGTGCCGTTCCCGTTATTGATGTACATATAATCAGGAATGGTGTAGTCGTTCGATATGTAGATATCGGGCAGTCCGTCGCCGTTAATATCATCTATTGCGGCCCCAAGCCCATAGGTAAGGTCAGAACTGCTGATCCCGGCTTCTTCGGTTACATTTTTAAAAACACCGTTATCATTCCTGTACAGCCTTACGCCGTTAAACGAGCCTGATTTCTTCAGGGCTGCCGCCGTATTAACCTCATCCAATACCGGTAATTGAACAGGACTATGATTCAGCAAAAACATGTCGAGGTCGCCGTCCAAATCATAGTCAAAAAATACCGCCTGAGTGCTGTAACCGGCATCGGCCAGTCCGTACTGATGGGCTTGTTCGGCAAACAGCGGATTGCCGTCTTTATCGTTACCCTGGTTAATAAATAATTGGTTTTCGCGATGTTCTTCGCGCACATTTCCTGAATAGCAAACGTAGATATCCAGTTTACCATCGCCATTTACATCGGCCATGGTTACCCCTGTCTTCCAGGGGCCCGGCCTTCCCGCAATGCCCGAGGTAGCAGTAACGTCACTAAACTGCATATTTCCTTTATTGATATAAAGCTTATTGTCGGTCATGTTGCCGGTAAAATACAAATCCTGCAAACCGTCGCCGTTCAGATCGCCAACGGCCACGCCGCCGCCGTTATAAAAATATTCATACATCAGCACGTTGGTGTTCAAACCTTCGGTTAATGTATTGCTGAAATCCACATGCGTTTGCCCGGGCGACAACAGGGTGAAAAGCGGTTTGCCGCTTTCTGCAGCACCATCATTATCGCCGGTTTTATGGGTACAGCCGGTTAATATCACAATGCCGCTCAGGAGCAAACGGCACAATGTTTTGTTGTAAATGTTCACCAAATTTTTTGCTTAAATAATACGTTTAAAAGTAAAAGAATGCCGGCACATTGTTGCCGGCATTCTTTACATTAAATATACAGAATTTCAAGTGTTGTTATTAATAACCCGGATTCTGGATCAGCTTATTATTTTTATTCATCTCATCCCTGGCAATCGGCGGGTAGTAAACTTTGTCATTCCAGCTGCGGTTTTCTACGCCCGGATCAAGCTCCTGTACCGTGTAGGTATAATTATAATTATCAGTGTTATACCGGTAAATGTTTACTGTTTTTCCCGGTTTTAACGTACCTGTGATCTTCATAATTCTCACCTTTTTTCCAAGCGTTTGCGGGGCAATCATCCAGCGGCGGGTGTCGTAAAACCGTTGCTCTTCAAACAACAATTCCAAATTACGCTCGTTCCTGTAACGTTGCACCAAGGCATCGCCGGCATCGGTAATAGCAGGCATGCCCGCACGGAACCGGATCTTGTTGAGCCAGATCTTCGCTTCGCCTTCCTGCCCTAAAGCCAGGCATGTTTCTATATAATTAAACACAACCTCGGTATACCTTATCAAAGGCGATGGCACGGTTGAAGGCATATTGTTATCAACAATGGCCGGGTTCGGGTCCATAAACTTCCTGATGGCATAACCGGTACGGGTTCCGTTCCAGTTTTCGAGCGGGCTGTTTCGTGTGTCAATCCCAAAATATGCTACCGGGCTCGCTGCGGTGCCTAACTGATAGGTACCAAATTGTATCTCGCCGTAAGGGTCGATACCGGCTCCATCGGTTGTACGCGGTTTCCAGGGGGCGCCGTCATACAAAATCGAAGCGTAAAAGCGCGGGTCCCTGTTTTGATAAGGTGCTGCTGCTTCTGCTGGTTTACTCCAGTCGAATTTGCTGCCGTCCATCATTTCATAATCATCTACCAGGTCCTGGGTTGGCTCGCTCGATGTCCAGCTGTGATAACCGTTAGTACCATTGTTACGCGAATACCACAAAGCATCATCATATTTATCGGCATTCAAATAGTGGGCGAATATATTTTCGGCATCGCCGCCGTTTCTGGATAAGAAGATGTTTTGATAGTTTGTATATCCATCAGCAGCAGAGGCAGGAGCAGATAAGTCCAACTTAAAGCTATATTTGCTTAAAGCCAACGCTGCTTTTGCAGCATCCTGTGCCCTTTGCCATCTGGCTGTGCGGTCGCCGTCAATATACCCTAATAGTTCGGGGTGAGCAAACCCTGAAATAAGGCTTGATTTTGCTTTCGCTGTCGGCATGTCGTGCAAATCGCTGGCGGCATACAATAACACACGGGCCTTCAGGGCCAAACAAGCATCGCTTGTAGCGCGCCCCTGTGCTAATGTTTTACCCTGCAGCAGGCCGGCAGCCTTGTCAAGGTCGGCTACTATAAATTCAACGCAATCCGAGTAGCTGCTTCTTGCAATTGTAAAATCTTTCGAATCGAGCGTGTACGACGATTTTACCAGCGGAACGCCGCCATAATAGCGCAGCAGGTTATTGTAAAAATAGGCGCGCATAAACAGGGCTTCGCCTGTTAATCTGTCGGCCAGCGTTTTATCGATCGGGCTCTTAGCCAATTGCTCTAAAGCAATATTAGCCGACCGTATGCGGGCGTAAACTGAATTCCACTCATACGGCGCATAAATATCGCCGGTACTGGCCGGGCTTATATTCCCCTCCATTATTGGCTGCTTTCCAAAGTTATAAAGCGCATTGTCTGTCCTTACATCCTGGTTTTCCTGGGCCATTACACCCGAGGCCAGGCCGTTGTATAACTCGGTTACATAACTCTCAGAAAGGTTAGGATCTGACCAGGTAAGCGTTGCCGACGGCTGGTTTAATGGTGTTGTATTCAAAAAATCCTTCTTACACGAGGTAAGCAACGCTCCCGATACAATCGTTATTATTGAGATATTTCTTATAAATGTTTTCATATCGTTCAAATTAAAATTTAACACTTGCACCCAGGTTAATTATTCTTTGCTGCGGATAGTAGTGCCCGTCTGAACTGGTTGATTCCGGATCATAAATATGTTGCTTTGCCAGCGTAGCGAGGTTAAGCCCGTTTGCATAGATCCTGAAGTTACTCATTCCTATTTTCTTACCGATTGTAGATGGCAAGGTATAGCCCAACTCAACGTTTTTAAGCCTGATGTAATTCATATTCAGCAGCCAATAGGTATTTCCATTTGAGAAATACTGGTTATTACGGTCAACCGTGCGCGGGTAAACAGTGCTTGGGTTATCAACGGTCCAACGGTGGTCGTAGCTGT
>DATCQV010000207.1:0-4688 GCA_036569325.1 Mucilaginibacter sp.
ATGCAGAAGCGTAGTAAAACAAGCTTATTTGGAAACCGGCTGAAGCAACAGCGCAGGCTGGTTTTCTTTTTGGTTTTTCCTAACCAAAATTGCACTGCCGATCAAACCTGCAGTCGCAACTAAAACACAAACATTGGTGCCGGTAGAAGAAACGGCAAAAAGCGAGCAGGTGAACAGCAGCGCGATGATCGATAAACGTATTTTTTTCATGATAACGTAGGTGAGTTTAACTCAATAGTGTTTAATACAATTCAAATTGCATGCCCGCATCACAATTATGTGCAAAATAAGATAAGAAGCCTCGTGTACAGTTATTTAACGCGGAACTAAAAATCAGGCGGGAACGTGCCGGGCAAAATAGCCCAGCCCCACCGGGTAATTTATTCCGCAAAAGAGTAACTTGATTGGAGGGATATTTGCCGGCAACGCATCGGCATCGATCTTATAGCGGGAATGTACTTTGCAAAGACGGCTTGGTTGCTGGCAATAACCTGCGGGAGTATACTATAACAAAAAAGGGATACCATCCGGCATCCCTCTTCCTTTATAAATCGAAGCATTTACGCTTTCTTATCAACCTTAATAACGTGTGTTATTGCCGCGCGGTTGTTCAGTTCATGGTGAACGCGCGCTGCGGTGGCTTTTGCGTCGTTGTGGTTAAGGTGCGGTGCGATAACCAGAGATACGATCGACATCAATTTGATGAGGATGTTCATTGACGGACCGGAGGTGTCTTTGAACGGATCGCCTACGGTATCACCGGTTACTGATGCTTTGTGCGGCTCTGATTTTTTATAGTGGATCTCGCCGTTTATTTCAACACCTTTTTCGAATGATTTTTTAGCATTATCCCATGCACCACCAGCGTTGCTCTGGAAGATACCCATCAGCACGCCTGATACAGTTACACCGGCCAGCAAACCACCCAGTACTTCGGGACCGAAAGCAAAGCCGATAATTACCGGGGTGATCAGCGCGATCAAACCTGGCATCACCATTTCGCGGATAGAGGCTTTGGTAGAGATGGCCACACATTTTTCGTATTCCGGTTTGCCGGTGTATTCCATAATGCCGGGGATCTCGCGGAACTGGCGGCGAACTTCTTCAACCATGGCCATTGCCGCGCGGCCTACCGCCGAGATACAAAGCGCCGAGAAGATGAACGGAATCATACCGCCCACAAATAAACCGGCCAGTACGTTAGCTTTATAAATATCGATATGCTCAATACCTGCAACACCTACGAACGCTGCGAATAAGGCCAGCGAGGTCAACGCTGCAGAAGCGATAGCGAAACCTTTACCTGTTGCCGCTGTAGTGTTACCAACTGCGTCGAGGTTATCTGTACGATGGCGTACTTCTTCAGGCAGGCGGCTCATTTCGGCAATACCACCGGCGTTATCGGCAATAGGGCCGAACGCGTCGATTGCCAGCTGCATAGCTGTGGTGGCCATCATACCTGCTGCAGCAATTGCCACACCGTAAAGACCAGCAAAATAATATGAACCATAAATACCGGCTGCCAGTACGAGGATAGGTAGTACGGTAGATTCCATACCGATGGCCAGACCACCGATAATGTTGGTAGCGTGACCGGTTGACGACTGGCGGATAATGCTCAATACCGGCCGTTTGCCCATTGCAGTATAGTATTCTGTAATGATCGACATTAAGGCGCCCACTATCAGACCCACTACTATCGATCCAAAGATTCCGTTCTTGGTAAAGTGAGACGCATCTGCTTTTAACGAACCGTTAACCATATCTCGGCTCATGTGGAATTCGCCCGCAGGCAGCATCCACTGTACCACAAAATAAGTGGCAATTGCAGTTAAGATGATAGAGGCCCAGTTACCAGCGTTCAGCGCGCCCTGTACATTCGAGGTTTCGCTTTTAATTTTAACAAATGTGGCAGCTATGATGGAGAACACCAGGCCTAAACCTGCAATCACCATCGGCAATAGAACCGGGGCGATACCACCGAATGCATCGGGCGATACGATTTCGCGGCCAAGTACCATTGTTGCAAGCATGGTTGCTACATAAGAGCCGAATAAGTCGGCGCCCATACCGGCAACGTCGCCCACGTTATCACCTACGTTATCGGCAATGGTGGCGGGATTACGTACATCGTCTTCAGGAATACCGGCTTCAACTTTACCTACAAGGTCGGCACCAACATCGGCAGCTTTGGTGTAGATACCGCCGCCTACGCGTGCAAACAGCGCGATAGATTCGGCACCCAGCGAAAATCCGGCTAAAACGTCGAGCGCTTTGGCCATTTCATCGCCGTTAACGCTTCCGCCTGTATTTTTAACGTAGATGGTATAGAAAACGATAAACAGCGATCCTAAACCGATAATAGCCAAACCGGCTACACCAAGACCCATTACAGTACCTCCTGTAAACGATACTTTTAATGCCTGCGCAAGACTGCCGCGCGCGGCCTGCGTGGTGCGCACGTTAGCTTTAGTAGCGATACGCATACCGATAAAGCCTGCAAATGCGGAAAGGAAAGCACCGATCAGAAATGAAACGGCAATTACCCAATCAGAATTTTTTACGGTTGTGCCCGACCAGGCCAGCAATACTGCCGCTACCACTACGAAGTAGCTCAATATTTTCCATTCGGCACGTAAAAAGGCCATTGCGCCATCAGCAATATGACCGGCTAAAACCGCCATGTCGCCATCACCGGCGTCTTGTTTGGTAACCCATGCCGCTTTTACAGCCATGGCAATAATGCCGATGAGGCCAAGTACAGGGATCAGATAGATTAAGTAATTGTTCAAAAAATCCATATATTATTTAAGTTATTAAAGAGCTTCGGTTTATTTCAGCTTGCAAAATATAATCGGTTGCGCAAATTAGCAAATTAATTTCTTTACAATGAGGTGAGAATTATAAAGTTTTGAAAGGAGGTTTGTTTATAATCCTTCTAACAGCATTGATTGAGTCAATTAATTTATTATTATATTTCCATGCTTTCAATAGACTTTCTCTATCGCCCTTATATCCACCAAACTCAGCATGTTTAACTGCAAATTCTTCCAAAGTTTTTGAATTTGAAAAAAGTTTAAAAGCTTCATCTATTGTTATTCCAAAGTCGTATACTATTCCGACAACGAAAGGATTCGATTTAAATTCATTCATCGTCCTTGAATGAGCAAGCCTTTCTTCTTCTTGTTCAATAAGCTCATGTCCTTTCTTACCATCAGTAGTAGAAACAATCTCTTCAAGGTATCTTTTTAAAGTTGTATTAATATTAGAGAGTTCTTTAACCTCTTTTGACAATTCATTTATTTCAGCTTGCGTTTTTCTTTTTTGAATTAGATCTTTAAAGAGTCCAGCCCATTGTAATTTGAGCCAGGATTCTATATCAATATGCCTCTCAAACTGCTGAATAGGATTATTCCTGGTTTGGCTTAATATTTTATCAATAAATACAAAGATGTTTACGGAATCAACACTGGCGTAGATAATGGTTTTGTTGTCCCTGTTTCTTTTGAATGTTTCATATTCAGCATATACAGATTTTTCAATTAAAATATAAGTTGGTATATCACGATTATTAGCATTTTCATATTCAAGCTTTGTGATACTTTCAAATCTTGTATAAAAATCCTTAGTCTCGATTTTTCCTTCGGAAGATGCTGATGACCCATACCGGCCACCTATTATCAGGACGAAAATATCACATGAATGAACTTCTTTATAGCATGACTCATCCAACGGTATATCAGGATTGTAAGCTATATCACCTTTCTCAGACAATACGGATTCATAACCCAATCCATCGATAAAGTTTTCAATCGATGATCTGATATGCTTTAAATCATAAAATGTAGAACTGACGAAGACTCTTGGTTTAGCCATTGAGATAAAGGTTTAAACAGCAAATTGACTGTCAGGCAAAATAATAAATTTAGCACAGATTCATTACAAGTATATAATTTCGAACTATTATTTAATTTAAAGTTTTTTGAATAGTTTAGACCTTTAAACTAAAACTATTGATGGCGACTAAAACAGATCAACCAAAACTAAAGCACGAGCTGGGCCTGCTCGACGGCACCATGCTGGTGGCGGGCTCGATGATAGGCTCGGGGATATTTATTGTAAGCGCGGATATTGCCCGCAACGTGGGCTCAGCAGGCTGGCTCATAGCCGTTTGGCTCATCACCGGGTTTATGACCATTACGGCAGCAGTAAGCTACGGCGAGCTAAGCGGTATGTTCCCTAAAGCAGGAGGGCAATACGTTTACCTGAAAGAAGCCTACAATAAATTCATCGCCTTTTTATATGGCTGGAGCTTTTTTGCGGTGATCCAAACCGGCACCATCGCCGCCGTGGGTGTAGCTTTCTCGAAATTTACGGCTTACCTCATCCCTGCCGTCAGCGATGATAATATTTTATTCAGCACCATGATTGGCAGCTGGCATTTCAGCATCAACGCGGCGCAGATTGTATCGATAGTAGTGATCGTACTGCTAACTTATGTGAATACAAAAGGGGTGCAAAGCGGCAAGATCATTCAAAATACTTTTACCATTACCAAGCTGCTCAGCCTTTTCGGGTTGATCATCTTCGGTTTGCTGGCTATCAAGGGCGATGTATGGCACGCCAACTGGAGCAACGCCTGGCACCTGCATAACCTGAAATCCGACGGTACCGACAGCGGCGTTGAT
>DATCQV010000208.1:0-2043 GCA_036569325.1 Mucilaginibacter sp.
ATGACAATAATGCGCCTTTACCGCTGTTAACTTTATCAACAAAATTCGAGGTTATTAACAAAGAAAAAGAAGCAAAAAGAAAGCTTCAACAATAATTATAACCCTTATTATTCTGTTGAAGCTAATCTAAAGGAAATGACAAAACAGTTTTAACAGTTTAGAGTCTACTACTGTTCGAAGTTTGTAACCTGCTGTCCAAAGTGCTGCTGTACTGCTGTTCGAAGTTTATAACTTCGAACGAGTATGCCTGTAGTCTGCGACTACATAAAGACTATTCTTTAAAAAACTCCCCAAAATGCCAGAGCACCCCCGATGGATCGTGCAGAAAACATTCCTTACCCCAGTAATCAATCCGCACGGGAGAAAGCCTTGCGCCTGTGTATTTGGCTGGAAGATCGAGAGCTAAAAGTTCGTTGTAATAGCGGTCGGCATCGTCAACCTCTAAAAACAGCATGGTATTATCTATCCATTCCTGCGCGTAATAGTTTTGCAGGTAAAATGCCAGCTCGCCCAATTTGAAAACCGACATCTGCGGGGAAATAACAAATTCCTCAAACCCAAGATCCCTGTAAAAAGCGCGGGAGATATCGAAATTTTTAGCGCCTATGAAAGGCCGGAGTGATTTAGCATTATGTTGCATAAGGTGTTTATTAATTGATTGTGGATAAGGCTAAGGTAGGGGTTAAATACTTAATTTGATAAAATGGAGACTTGATCAGTATCAAGAAAATCGGCGAAATGCAGGTCGTTTAAAACGCGATGCATCGCCCTTCTACAAATTCAGGCACATCATTCTATTTCTGTATCGATAGAAAACGTAGAGACGCGAAGCATCGCGTCTCCCGCAGCCATGCCATCCCCCTTAACCCTAAATTAATTTTCTCTCCACATAACTTTCTCGCCTCAGTTTTGTATATAGTTTTGTAGCTTTCAATTTTTAACGTTCATTTGCCCTATGAAGAAATTTTTGCCCTTAATATTACTGCTGGCTGCGGCATGTAAGCAAAAAGATTTTAATGCCGATATACTTGTGAAAAATGCGGTGGTTTACACTGTAGACAGTGCCTTTACCACGGCGGATGCATTTGTGGTGAATGCCGGCAAGATCATAGCGGTAGGCAAAGCCGATACCCTTGAAGAAAAATACCACGCCCGCCAGGTTATCGACGCAGGCGGCAAGCCGGTTTACCCGGGATTTATAGATGCTCACGCACATTTTTACGAATACGGCGTTGGCCTGCAGGAAGCCGACCTGAGAAAAACCAAAAGCTGGAAAGACGTAATAGATACCATCCGCACGTTCGCGGCAAAAAATCCCGACGGCTGGATCATGGGCCGTGGCTGGGATCAGAATAAATGGGGCGTTAAACAATTCCCCAACAAAGCCAAACTCGATTCGCTGTTCCCTAAGCGCCCGGTGATACTGGAACGGATAGACGGGCATGCTATTATTGTTAACCAGGCCGCATTGGATATTGCGGGCGTAAAACCCGGTCAAACCATCATCGGAGGAACTATCCAGACCATCGGCGGCAAGTTGACCGGCATCATGGTAGATAATGCACAGGGCATCATTACCCGTAAAATACCCCCGCCAACAGATCAATATATCCAAACCGCCTTCCTCGATGCGCAGAAGAATTGCTTTGCCGTAGGTTTAACCACTGTTGACGATTGCGGCCTGCCTTATACCATGGTAAATACCATTGCCTCGTTACAGCACAAGGGCGCCTTAAAAATGCGCATGTACGTAATGCTGTCGGATCAGCCTGAAAATTACGAATACCTGTTTAAGCGGGGAGCTTATAAAACCCCATCGCTCAATGTACGCGCTTTCAAAGTTTATGCCGATGGCGCGCTGGGCTCCAGGGGCGCCTGCCTGTTACAGCCCTATGCCGACTCGGCCAAGTGGCGCGGCTTTTTGCTAAGCCAGCAGAAACATTTTCAGGAAGTAGCCCAAAAGATCTATGACAAAGGTTTCCAGATGTGCACCCACGCCATCGGCGATTCGGCCAATCGTGTGATGCTGAAGATATATGCAAG
>DATCQV010000209.1:0-4741 GCA_036569325.1 Mucilaginibacter sp.
CCACTACACAGGCCTGTCGCCCCCCTCCGGGGAGGGAAATTAAAAGCATATTCCTTCATCCCTTATTAATCCCTCCCAAAACCTTATTTTTGCGTTTTAATTTTTTTAGGTGGGAAAAGACAAATTACGGCGCTTCGCCGAAGTAGAAACTTTCAGTAACGTAGTACAACTGGACGCCGGTAAGCCCTTTAAAGGCCAATGGGCAAAGGAGTTTTTCAAGAATGACAATCCTGTAGTGCTCGAACTGGCCTGCGGCAAGGGCGAATACACCGTAAATCTGGCCGTGATGTTCCCGGAGAAAAATTTCATCGGCATCGACTATAAAGGCAACCGCATTTGGCGCGGCGCCAAAACGGCACTCGAAGATGGCGTAATCAATGTAGGCTTCCTGCGTATCCAGATAGAAACCCTGCTCGACTATTTTGCCCCCGGCGAGATCGACGAGATCTGGATCACCTTCCCCGACCCGCAGCCCCAGCTCAGCCGCGAGAAAAAGCGACTCACCTCGGCCCGCTTCCTCGAAATGTACAAAACGGTATTAAAGCCCGGCGGCTTCGTCAACCTCAAAACAGATAACGACGATCTGCATGCCTACACCGCAGAAAAGATTGCCGAGACTGGCCTTAACCTGCATGTCAAAACAGAAGATCTTTATAAATCAGAGTATGCTGATGAGGTACTGAATATTAAGACCTATTACGAGAAGAAGTATTTGAAGGATAATAAGAATATTAACTATCTCAAGTTTTCGTTTTAAAAATATATAAATCTTTAGGGCAATGACCGAACCCAATTTCTACGAAAGTGTTTACGAAGTAGCCCGTCTAATTCCCAAAGGCAGGGTAACCTCTTATGGTGCAATTGCTTCGTATTTAGGCTCGAAGGGCTCATCGAGGATGGTGGGTTATGCCATGCAGGCAGCAGGGCGGGTTGAGCCACCGGTTCCGGCGCACCGGGTGGTAAACAGGCAGGGATTGCTTACCGCTAAATTTCATTTCGGCGGTAACCTCATGCAAACGCTGCTTGAAAATGAAGGCGTAAAAGTAGAAAACGACCAGGTGCAGGATTTTAAAAACGTTTTCTGGGATCCGTCTATCGAACTCGCGCTTTAACCTGCCCCGTCAAAACAAAAACACGAATCAACTCATCATCAATTCGTGTCTTCTTATATTAAATTCGTGAAATCCGATCCAATTCGTGCCTACATTGTATAATGCACGCTTGTCTTTTTATAATCGGTAACCAACCAGGTTAACAACAGACAGTTCCCGAAGATCACATAAAATAATTTGCCGTCGGCATTATTGTTAAAAAGCGTGTAGGCGAGTATGATGGAAGCCACAGCAACCAAAAACTCTATCATTTCGTGTACGTGGAAAGGGATCATTTTGGCAATGCCCATATTAAAATCGGTCAGCAGTGTAAGTGCTAAATAAGCAACACCAAGGCCGTACGTAAATACCGCCAGCGTACCTGCAAATCCAAAAATCACCGGCGAAGCCAGCAAAAACACACAAACCAGCACATCAATAATACTGTGAACCCTGGGCGACATGAATTTCATAAAACGCTTATTTATTGTTGATTAAACTTACAAAAATATTTTAAATACTGTACTATCAATCAGTGTATTGCATTAGTTCCGTCCTGTTTCCAAAGGGGTCGAGGAACGAGAATCTTTTGCGGCCGGGTATCACCGGCTCCTGCAGCACTTTTACGTTGTGTAACTCCAAATGTTTCATTACCTCGTCTAAATTTCCTACCTCGAAAGCCACATGCCTTACCGACTCCGGCTTTGGCGGCTCAATGCCGATATGCAGCTCGATATCTGCAACGCTAAACCAATAACCCGGCGCGCCGAACACATCAGGCCGGTGCGTTGGCTTAAGACCGATCACATTGGCATAAAACTCGCGCGCTTCCTCCAGTCTTTCAGGCGGAACGCAGATATTTACATGGTTAAGGCGGGTAAATTCTATCATGGGAGGGGAATAATTATTGAATTAATGAGTTAGTGATTTTGAAGACTATTTTCGTTATAAAGCAATAAAATGAAAACTACGTGAGCCGTGTTTCGAAATTAGTGATATTTGAAGTCAATTCAATAAATGATTAAATCGATAGTTCAACAAATCACTAATTCGCTAACTCATTAATTCAATAATTACCACCGTGGGCAAACTGATAGACGACTTTGAATCCTACCGCACCAAGATGAACGAGCGGATCATGGAATCATCAAACACCAACATCAAACGTTTCTTCGCACTCGATACCACCAGCTACGCCGAAGGCGCACTTGATGTAAAAACCAAGGAAATGTTAGGCCTGGTAGCATCAATGGTGCTGCGCTGCGACGATTGCATTAAATATCACCTCGGCAAATGCCACGAAGCCGGCGTAAATCATGACGAAATGAACGAGATCTTTATGATCGCTAATTTAGTTGGCGGCTCAATTGTTATTCCGCATTACCGCAGGGCAGTGGAATATTGGGATGAGTTGAACGAGCAATAATCAAACGCGTCATTATAAGGCACGAAGCAATCTCCCCGCGTTTGTTATCGCTGGTTCACTGCGTTACCGCATCGGCTACGAGATTGCTTCGTGCTTCGCAATGACAAGACGGATTAATATCTTATTTTTAACCTATGCAAACCAAAGAAATACATCGCTGTAAATGGCCTGGAACTGACGAATTATACATTAAATACCACGATGAAGAATGGGGCAAAGAAACCCATAACGACCATACGCTCTTCGAATTTCTCATCCTCGAATCAGCCCAGGCAGGCCTGAGTTGGATCACCATCCTGCGCCGCCGCGAAGGTTACCGGAAAGCTTATGCCAATTTTGATGTACACAAAGTGGCCGCCTTTACCGATGAAGACGTGGAACGCCTCATGAATGATCCTGGCATTATCCGCAACCGGCTAAAAGTCCTGGCGTCTATCAACAACGCGAAATTGTTTATCGAAGTGCAAAAAGAGTTTGGCTCATTTGATAAGTACCTGTATAGTTTCATGCCCGATGGTAAACCCATCAACAACCATACGGGAATTACGCCCGCCAGCACGCCCATTTCCGATGCTATTGCCAAAGACATGAAAAAGCGCGGCTTCAAATTTTTCGGCACCACCATTTGTTACGCCCACATGCAGGCCACTGGCATGGTTAACGACCATATCCCAGGGTGTAGTTTTAAGTGATTTTTTGATTTCACCGATGAGTGTGATTAAAAATGATTTTATTTATCGGTGGTCAACATAAATTGTATTTTTGAAAACAGGTGATTTATGAGGCAATTCACTAATCGGTGAAATCATCGTCGAATCAGTGCAATCACCCCAAAAATCGGTGTAATCATCAATAATATGAAGAAACTATTTCTGCTGGATGGCATGGCCCTGATCTACCGGGCGCATTTTGCTTTGAGTAAAAGTCCGCGGTTTACGTCGGGCGGGTTAAATACCTCTGCTGTAATGGGCTTTACCAACACGCTGTTAGAAGTGCTGCGTAAGGAAAAACCCACCCACATGGCAGTGGTTTTCGATACCGATGCGCCTACCGAACGTCATACCGACTTCGAGGCCTACAAAGCCCACCGCGAAGCCATGCCCGAAGACCTGAGCAAAGCGCTTCCTTATATTTTTAAGGTTGTACTTGGCTTTAACATCCCGCTCATCACATCTGACGGCTATGAGGCCGACGACATTATCGGCACCCTCGCCAAAAAAGCCGAGGCACAAGGTTACCAGGTTTACTGTATGACGCCCGATAAGGATTTTGCGCAGCTGGTGTCCGAAAATATCTTCATCTATAAACCTGCCCGTATGGGTAACGATATGGAGATTTTAGGTGTGAAGGAAGTGCTCGAAAAATGGGAAGTTGAACGCGTAGAGCAGGTGATAGATATCCTGGGCCTTTGGGGCGATGCGGTGGATAATATCCCCGGCATTCCCGGCATAGGCGAAAAAACAGCCAAGCAGCTCATTAAGCAATATGGCTCGGTAGAAGAGATCATTGCCCATAGCCATGAGCTGAAAGGCAAACAGCGTGAAAATGTGGAGCAGTTTGCCGAGCAGGGATTACTGTCTAAAAAGCTGGCAACCATCAACCTTAATGCTCCTGTAGAACTGGATGAAGCCGGATTGGAGATCTGCGCACCGAGCAAAGACCTTTTGGAACCTTTATTTGCCGAACTGGAGTTCCGTACACTGGGCCGCCGCGTTTTTGGCGACGATTTCAGTATTACCGAAACCAAAGCTGTATCCGTTCAAACCGATCTGTTTGGCAACCCGGTGGCCGAAGGCCGTACCCAGCTCACCGTCGATGTGCAGGATATTTATGAACCGCCCGTTCCCGCCGATATAAAGAATATCAATACCGTTCCGCACGAATATCATTTGGCAGATACGCCTGAAAAACGCGCTGAACTTATCAATATCCTGAAGCAGCAAAAAACCTTCTGTTTCGATACCGAAACCACCGGCACCGATGCCAACCATTGCGAACTGGTGGGACTTTCGTTTGCCGTTAAGGCCGGCGAAGCCTGGTATGTTCCGGTGCCTGTCGATCAGGAGCAAACCGCTGCCATTGTCAAAGAATTTAAACCTGTGCTGGAAGACAAGGCCATCGGTAAAACCGGCCAGAATCTGAAATTCGATATCCTGATGCTGAAATGGTATGGTGTTGAAGTTAAGGGCGATCTGTTCGATACAATGATGGCACACTACATCAT
>DATCQV010000210.1:0-74771 GCA_036569325.1 Mucilaginibacter sp.
ATTCCGTTTCATGGTACTCAGTTTTAGTATTAATAATCTATCAAACGCGTTTAGTCCATCAAAATTATAAATTAATACGAGAAATCAAAATTCTTTTGGCTTTTGATTAAGGTAATCAGCGTTTTATTATGATTTGGTTAATGAATTAAATAATGGTTTAAAATAATTTAAGCTGCTGCTGTACAGGTGGTTTCGCTTTTCCAAAAACGGTGCGCCCGTTGTATCTCCACGAGTTGTTTCGCTCTTCCTCGATCACTTTATCAAAGTTGGCGTTTGGTGTAAAATCCTGTTCGGCCCGTTGTGCAACGGTAGTCAAACGCCTGATCGCCTCGTTTGTTTCGCTTTGACCAAGTTTCGCCTTGTAAATTGCAGTTTGCAGCACGCCGATGGTTTCGTCGTAAACTTTGGTTGGAACGGGAAAGGGATGCCCATCCTTACCGCCATGTGCGAACGAAAATCTCGCCGGGTCCCTAAACCTCGACGGCGTGCCATGGATCACTTCGCTCACCAGCGCCAGTGATTGCAGCGTGCGGGGGCCTAAACCCTGTAACTGCAGCAGCCCTTCAAAATCCTTCGGCTGCTTTTCGTGTGCCAGCCATAAAACCGCTCCTAATCGTTTCAGGTCAACATCCTCCGCCCGCACATCATGGTGACCGGGCATGGTGAGTTTGCTGATCTCTTTGAGCATTGTCGCAGGGTGTTCGGCAGCTATTTGCATAATGCCCGCCCGCGATGCCTCCGCCTGCTTGTCGGCCATGTTGAGGATGTTACCGGTATTTTGTCCGTAAATGAACGTGTGCGGATCATTAACGAATGAGCTTAACGTTTCCGAATGCCAGTGATAGCGCCGGGCAGTGCGGGTTTTGTCGCTCATGCCTTGCTGTACCACGGCCCACTTGCCGCTACTGCTCAAAATGAAGTTATGAGTATAAAGCTGAAAACCATCCTGAATGGCGGTATTATCCACTTTGGCGCTCAGTTTGCTGCACTTTACCAGGTGATTACCGTCCATTCCGGTCGTTTCGCTGATGCACATCAGTTCGTTAGGTGTTTGGGTGGAGTGTTTGCCTTTACCGCCGCAAATGTAAATACCCAGTTCCTTACTGTGCGGTTTCACCGATTTCTTCAATGCACCCATCACCGAGGTGGTGATACCTGATGAGTGCCAGTCCATCCCCATCACCGCGCCGAGGCTCTGAAACCAGAACGGATCGCTTAGCCTGGTTAGCACCTCGTCTCTGCCATAATCCATCACTATATTCTCTATCACGGCCAGCCCCAGCTTGGCCATCCGCTCTGCAAGCCAGATGGGCACATAGCCATAATGTAAAGGCAGGTCAGCACTTCCTGAACGCTTCATGCTAACAAATTTAGTAAAATATTAACACATAAGAAAATAGGCGGTAAATGTTTTTGAGGATTATTTTCTTAATTGCCCTTGTTTTTCAGGCTTGTCTACGCCCTAAATCAACTTTAGGGCGTAGACAAAAATGCTGCGGAACGGTCTAAACTGTATTTAGGGCGTACCCTTTTTTACGCCGGAACGGTCTAAGTCGCGGTTAGGCCGTTCCGCTTTTTCGATGTTTTGGGATAAAATCCTCGCTCAGATGGTATTAAAGCATGTTTTTGAACCGGGTTACTGCTAAGCATGCAGTTTAAAATGCGCAAAATCCCGTTCTCGCAAAATCCGTCGATCAATTAATCACGGGAAATTAACTTTTATTTAAATTGGAAGAAGGAGTGAAGCGGAGATTGATTTAATCCTAATATAGAAAAATAAAGCAGCCTTTCTGCTGACACAATTCTCACTTCAAGGCATCAAACCCATCCTTCACATCATTCCAAAACTCATCGAGTGCAATAATGCGCGGCTTAAAAAAGGAGATCAGGGCGGGCCAGTCGTTTTTATTGAAAATGTTCACATCATCCAATTGTGTATAAATGCGGCTGATGGTTTTTCCGTTCTCGTCGCGCGTATGCAGATTCCATTCCCATATCTCATCAAGCGCTGCCTGAAGTATATTTTTATATTCTGCAAATTGCTCAAAGAACAACTCCTGTATCCCTGCATCCGGGTGTGTCAGCTCAATGGCAATACTTGCGTGCCGCTTATCCGCATCCATTTTAAAAAACACATGCTTCAGCCCGGTTTTGTAATTCACCCAGTTCACCCGCAATCCCTCAGCAGATAGCTGCGGCGAAATATACTGCCCAAAAGTGGTCCAGAACGCCTGTTTTAATTGCGATGCTTCGTCTTTGCTGTACATTTTGTTGAGAATCAAGAGTCAAGAACCAAGGGTCAAGAATCAGAAAATTTATTATTTAAAAAAAGGCGGGGGGCTGTGCGATTCCCGCCTTGGGGCGGGGGAGGGTGGGGTTTCTCCGCAATGCATTTAGGCCCTTTCCATCATGTCATCCCGAGCGATGGCGAGAGATCTTATACGTCCTGCATTTGCGCTGTTGCATTAGCGTTAATGCGTGGTCCGAATGCGAAGCACCTAAGATTTTTTCGCTATTGTTCAAGGGAATAGTTCTCGCTGTAGCTCGAAATAGCAAACGCGGGGAATTATTTCTAATCTCCAACCTCTAATCCCCAATCTCCACTTCCTCACTCACTTTCGCATCCTGTGAATTATCCCCTAACACCACCTTATAATTGCCCGGGTACACTTTCCACGCGTGCTTTTCCATATCCCATTTCTGCAGATCGCGCACCGGTATCTTTAACACCACCGATTGCTCACTACCAGATGCCACTGCTACTCTTTTAAATGCCTTTAGCTCCTTCACCGGCATCCGCGCTACGCCAGGGTATTCAATATACGCCTGCACCACGGCATCGCCGGCCATAGCACCGGTATTTTTTACTTTGACATTTATGCTGAGGGTGTCGGCAGCTTTAAATTTTTTTGGTAACTGATCGGTAACCGAATAATTAAAAGTAGTATAGCTCAGCCCGAACCCGAACGGATACTGCACCGGCCCGGTATAATAGCGGTAGGTGCGGCCCTTCATATTGTAATCGCTGTAATCAGGTACATTGCTCAAAGCTTTGTAAAAGGTAACAGGTAGGTGACCCGACGGTGAAACTTCGCCGAAAACAATGTCCGCCAGTGCATTGCCGCCCTGTTCGCCCGGGTACCAGGCCAATATCACGGCATCGGCATAAGGCGCAATGGCATCTATATCCACATCGCTGCCGGCAGTGATTACCGCTATCAGCGGCTTGTTTTGTGTCGATTTACGCAGCGCCTTCATAAAGGCGATCTCGCTGGCAGGCAGACTCAGGTTCTTCCGGTCGCCGCCGGTTTCTGAAAGAAACGCATCCCCGGCCTCACCCTCTAAAACAGGTGATAAACCGATCACTGCAATCGTTGCATCGGTATTGCCCGCCGCCCAGGTACCGCCAAAATGCACGGTATCCCGGTAATCGCAGCCCAGATCATATTCTACCCGCGTATCCGGACCCACAGCCGCTGTAATACCCTCCACAAAGTTCACTACTTTACTGCTGGTGCCGTGGTAATTGGCAATCATGGCATCCAGCGATGCTGCGTTCGGCCCAAGCACCATCAGGCTCGAATAATTGCTCTTTTTCAGCGGCAGCACGTTGTTCTTATTCTTTAGCAGCACCATGCTCTGTTGCGCAGCCTTGCGCGCAAGGGCAACATGCGCCGCGTTATGCACACTATCAGCGCGGTAATTGTAATAAGGCGATGACTTTGCATCGTCGTAAAAGCCAAGCTTAAATTGGGTGCGTAGCAAAGCGCCGAGGGCGCCATCAATGTCTTTTTCGGTAAGCAACCCCTTTTGCACAGCCTTAATGGCATCATTTTGCAAAACAGTAGAGCAATCCAGGTCTATTCCCGCTTTAATGGCCGCCGCCGCAGTCTCTACCGGGCCCGGCAGCGATTTATGGGTCGAAAACACATCATCCAACGCGCCGCAGTCAGTCACCACGTGGCCTTTAAACCCCCATTCCTTGCGCAGTATATCGGTCAGCAGCATTTTGTTGATCGAGTTCGGCACCCCGTTCACCCGGTTATAAGCGCTCATCACCGATTCCACGCCATTGGTCACCAGTGCATGGAAGGCATACAGGTAAGTTTCGCGCAGGTCTTTTTCGTCAACTATCGCATCAAATTTATCACGTGTGGCCTCCGGACCACTATGCACCACAAAGTGTTTAGCTGTTGCCGAAGCCTTCAAATGATTCGGATCGTTGCCCTGTAAGCCCTTCACAAAGGCGCTGCCCATGGTGCCGGTCAAAAATGGGTCCTCGCCATAAGTCTCCTGCCCGCGGCCCCATCTCGGATCGCGAAAAATATTGATGTTAGGCGTCCAGAACGTTAATCCCATGTATTGTAAGTGCCTGTCTTTAGCGGTCGCCAGGTTGTATTTGGCCCGCGCCTCGGTCGAGATCACCGTCGAAACCTGTTTCAGCAACTCATCATTAAATGTCGCCGCCATCCCGATAGCCTGCGGAAATATCGTCGCCTCTCCCGCCCGCGCCACGCCATGCAGTGCCTCGTTCCACCAGTTATAAGCCGGTATCCCCAACCTCGGCACCGCTTTGCTGTTATACCCCAATAACGACACTTTCTCTTCCAGCGTTAATCGCGAAAGCAGGTCTTTCACACGGGTATCGATAGGTTTTGAGGCGTCTTTGTAAGCGGGTTTGTCTTGCGCGTACGTAGAAGCAGTTAAACAAACGGACAATAATAATGCGGCGGTGAGCTTTAGTTTCATAGGACGGCTAAGTTAATAAACAGATTAAGGGATAACTATCACCGGATTTAAAAAATTCAACAAATTTCCGAATTCAATAAATTCCGGTTCAGACAAAATCAATCAAAAATTTCTTATCCATCGATAGTCATCTGAAAAATCTTTAAATTCCCCCAAAATCCTGGTACATTAGCAAACCAATTGTATCCAACTATGAAATATCGCTTCCTATCCGCAGTTGCATTACTCACGCTAACCACATTGTTTACATTCGCCCAGCCAGCCCCCAAACCCTACGGCCCACTGCCAACAAGAGGACAACTCAACTGGCAGGAAACCGAAATGTATTGCCTCATTCATTACGGCCCCGATACCTATACCGACAAGGAATGGGGTTATGGCGATGAAGATCCGAAGATCTTCAATCCAACTAATTTCGATGCCATGCAGATCGTTGGCGCAGCAAAGGCAGGTGGCTTTAAGGGGATAGTGGTAGTGGCCAAGCACCACGATGGCTTTTGCCTGTGGCCAACCAAAACTACCGAACATAATATTTCAAAAAGTCCGTACAAAAACGGCAAGGGTGATATTTTACAGGAATACCGTGACGCCTGCAATAAGCTGGGCATGAAGATGGGCGTTTATTGCTCGCCCTGGGACCGCAATAGCGCCCTCTATGGCAAACCCGAATACGTAACCGACGTGTACCGTAAACAGCTTGAAGAATTATACAGCCATTACGGCCCGATATTTATTTCCTGGTTCGATGGCGCTAATGGCGGCGACGGCTATTATGGCGGTGCGCGCGAAGTAAGAAAGATAGACCGTTCCACTTATTATGGCTGGAAAGACACCTGGGCCATTCCACGCCGTATGCAGCCAAATGCCGTGCTGTTTGGCGATGTTGGTCCGGATGTGCGCTGGGTGGGCAATGAGCGGGGCATTGCAGGAGAAACCTGCTGGGCAACCTACACGCCGCATGCACCCGAGCCCGGCAAAGAACCCGGAAACGGCTTTACTAAGGATGAGGAAGGCACCGAAGGCCACCGCAATGGCAAATACTGGATCCCTGCCGAGTGCGACGTGCCCTTCCGTCCGGGATGGTTCTACCATGCGTCGCAAGATGGCAAAGCCAAATCTGCTGATTCGCTCATGAACCTCTATTTTAACAGTGTAGGCCGCGGCGCCTGCCTCGACCTCGGCATCGAACCCGACCGCCGCGGAATGATCAATGAAGACGATGTTGTCAAACTAAAGCAATTTGGCAATCACCTGAAAAATACTTTCGCTGTTAATTTAGCGAAAGGAGCGACCCTGAAAGCCAGCAACACCCGCGGAAACAACAAAGCACAATTCGGCGCTACCAACCTATTGGATAATGACCGCTATAGCTATTGGGCAACCGACGACAAGGTAACCACCCCCGAATTAACGCTCGATCTGCATCAGCCTAAAACGTTCAACATCATCCGCCTGCGCGAGAATATCAAACTCGGTCAGCGTATCGATGCCGTTGCGGTAGATGCTTGGCAGGACGGCAAATGGCAGCAAATTGCCGAAGCCACCAGCATTGGCGGCAACCGCCTTATCCGCCTGCCGCAGGATGTGAATACCAGCAAGGTGCGCCTGCGCATTACCAAAGCGCCGGTGTGCATTGCCTTGAGCGATTTTGGATTGTTTAAAGAGAATAGAAACTGATAACTAAACCCATTCTTGTCATCCTGAGCGAGAGCGAAGGATCTTATACAACCCGCATCCGGATTATACATTGGCGTTAATGTACTTACGGAAATGTGGCATGTATAAGATTTCTCGCTCTCGCTCGAAATGACAAGGGAAGATTAAAAACGCAGATACACAATACATTGTGTATCCTGACTAACAGCCCAATTATGAAAAAAACATTCATAACCATCATTATAGCGGTCATATCGGCAACCTCGTTCGCCCAAACCGCGCTGTATGATACTACCGCCAAACCCACGCTCATTTCCAAACAATTTACTTTCACCGAAGGCGCATCGACCGATAAAAAAGGCAACGTATTCTTCACCGATCAGCCCAATAACAAGATTTGGGAATACACCACCGATGGTCAGCTGACCCTGTGGATGGACAATGCAGGCCGCTCCAACGGTACCTATTTCGACGCCAAGGGCAATCTCGTTACCTGCGCCGATGAGCATGATCAACTCTGGGCTATTAGTCCAAATAAAAAAGTAACGATATTGGTCGAAAACCTGAACGGCAAACTGATGAACGGCCCTAACGATGTTTGGGTAGCCCCCAACGGCGGCATCTACATGACCGATCCCTACTACCAACGCGATTACTGGACCCGCACCAAACCCGACCTCGACAAGCAAAGCGTATACTACCTGCCCAAAGGCAAACACACCCCGGTCCCTGTTGATACCGCATTTAAAAGACCAAACGGAATCGTAGGCACCCCTGATGGCAAATACCTTTATGTTGCCGACATAGGCGACAACAAAATGTATAAATACAGCATCCAGAAAGATGGTTCGCTTACCAACCGCACTCTCTTCTGCCCGCAAGGCGGCGACGGTATCACTTTAGACGAACGCGGCAACCTCTACATCGCCGGCAACGGCGTTACTGTTTACAATCCACAAGGCAAAAAAATAGCCCACATCCCCGTCCCCGAACCCTGGACAGCCAATCTGTGCTTCGGCGGAGTGAATAAAGATGTATTGTTTATGACTGCCTCAAAAGCGTTTTATATGCTGAAGATGAATGTGAAAGGAGTGGAATAGGTGTGATCCCTCTCCGCGCGTCATTTGAGGAACGAAGCAATCTCTACGTAGGATATTATCGACACTGCATTGGCGCTAACGCATAGATGGAATATTCCTCCGCATATACTTTCATTCAATCAAGTCAGACATCTGCCGCGGAGGCTATTGCTTTTGGCTTGATCCAAAAGTAACCAAGACTGGGCGCAGCGAAATAATGAGAGCCTTAAAAAACAAACAACACACGAATAACATCAAGACGAAAAAAAGTTTCAGCCCCGCAGGGCAGACTCCCGGCCGGTTTTTTCGTCGGGTCTTTGCCCGCCAGGTGGCGAATAAATAGCGCGCAAATACGGTACTCCAAGTCATGCTGACTTGTTTCAATACCTCACAGGATGGGTAACCGATAGATAACCGGTCTCACTATCAGTAGATGCCAAAGGGTTAAAACCGTCAGCAGAAAAGCTTCAGGTAAAAGCGAACAAAACTGCGGGCCATGCGCGGGGTTGGGGCATAGGAAGTTTTTGCATGCAGAGTAGAAAAGCGATAGGGTAGCCCGGCAAAAAAGATTCCAGCCCCGGGCAGTTTTGTACGCTTTGTGGGCAAAGGCACAGTGCGGCAAAGAAGCCTTTCTGCTGACTTGATTTTTGGTTACTTTTATCAAGAAAAAGTAACAGCCTCCGCGGAGCGGCCAGATGTCTGAGTGGATTGAATGAAAGACTAAAGCAGAGGAAAATGCTCAAAGCTTATGCATAGGCGCCAATGTCTTATGTAGAGATTGCTTCGTTCCTCAAATGACGTGGATTTGGAAACTTCAATTTCGTTTTTAATTTCCCTCCAATTCCTTAGCTTTATCAACCAATTATAATCAATCTTCATGCAAGATACCTATATCTTAGCCTTAGACCAGGGTACCACCAGTTCGCGCGCTATCATTTTCGATCACAACGGTCAGATCAGGTCTGTAGCGCAAAAAGAGTTTACGCAGATCTTCCCGCAGCCGGGTTGGGTAGAGCATGATCCCAACGAGATCTGGTCAACACAGGCGGGTGTAGCTGCGGAAGCCACCACCAAACTGGGTATTAATGGCAAACACATCAAAGCGATCGGTATTACCAATCAGCGCGAAACCACAATTGTATGGAACCGCGAGACCGGTCAACCCATCTATAACGCTATAGTTTGGCAGGACAGGCGCACTGCTCCCTATTGCGATCAGCTCAAAGTCGATGGTTATACGGAATCCATCCGCTCCAAAACCGGGCTGGTGATCGACGCCTATTTCTCGGCCTCCAAAATAAGCTGGTTATTAAACAATGTGGACGGTGCAAGGCAATGGGCCAACGAAGGTAAACTCGCGTTCGGCACCGTAGACAGCTGGCTCGTCTGGAAATTTACCCGTGGCCGCGTACACGTTACCGATGTTACTAACGCCAGCCGCACCATGCTGTACAATATCAAAACCCAGCAATGGGATGAGGAACTCCTACAGATCTTCGATATTCCCGCAAGCCTGTTGCCCGAAGTAAAACAATCGAGTGAGGTTTACGGCGAAACTGACACTACCATCTTTGCCTCAAAAATTCCAATCGCGGGAATAGCGGGCGATCAGCAGGCCGCGCTGTTCGGGCAGATGTGTACCGGCAAAGGAATGGTGAAGAACACTTATGGCACCGGCTGTTTTATGCTGATGAATATAGGAGAGGAGTTCATCGCCTCGAAAAATAACCTGTTGACTACCATCGCCTGGAAGATCAACGGCCAAATCCAATACGCGTTTGAGGGCAGTATTTTCATCGGCGGCGCAGTGGTGCAATGGCTGCGCGACGGCCTCGGTGTGATCAAGACTTCTGCAGAAGTAGAGCAGCTTGCCCTGAACGTCAACGACACCGGCGGAGTATATTTCGTTCCCGCATTTGCCGGTCTGGGCGCACCGTATTGGGACCCTGATGCACGCGGAACCATCGTCGGTATTACACGAGGTACAACCTCGGGTCATATTGCCCGGGCAGCTATCGAAGCCATCGCTTTCCAGACAGTTGACGTATTAAAAGCCATGGAAGCCGATGCCGGAACGGCGATCACCGAACTTCGTGTAGACGGTGGTGCCACAGCCAACAACCTCCTGATGCAGTTTCAGGCCGATCTGCTGAATTGCAAGGTTATCCGCCCGCATATCGTTGAAACCACAGCCCTCGGCGCGGCCTACCTCGCAGGACTTGCCGTTGGTTACTGGAATAACCTGGAAGAGATCCAGCAGCAATGGCAGTCCGAACGTAACTTTTTACCCGCTGCCGATACCGCTAATGTCGAAGAAGCTATGAAAGGCTGGAAACGTGCCGTCGCGGCTACGCAAAGTTGGTCGGCAAACCCGTAATGCTCATAAAACGATGCCCTGTAGAGACACAATACATTGTGTCTCCTAACCGGTCAAACTAACAATAGAATTCACTGGAGACACAATGTGTTGTGTCTCTACAAATAAAATACCATGACCCCATTCACTGCCGAATTCATCGGCACCATGTTACTGATCCTTTTAGGCGAGGGCGTTGTCGCCAATGTTTTACTGAACGATACCAAAGGCCATAACAGCGGCTGGCTGGTCATTACCACCGCCTGGGGACTGGCCGTTTTCGTTGGTGTGGTGGTGGCCGGACCCGTCAGCGGCGCACATTTAAATCCTGCCGTTACCATTGGGTTGGCTATTGCCGGTAAATTTGCCTGGGCAAATGTTGGTTCTTACATCGTGGCCCAAATGCTCGGCGCATCCGCAGGCGCATTTCTGGTTTGGCTGATGTATTTCGATCATTTTAAAAAGACCAACAAACCCGATTCAATTCTCGCGGTGTTCTGCACAGGTCCCGCTATTCGCAATTATGTATCGAATGTTGTAAGTGAGATAGTTGGTGCGTTTGTGCTGGTGTTCGTTGTGTTTTATATTTCAGGCGGGCAGATCACAACCACCAAAACACCTATAGGTTTAGGCTCGGTAGGGGCGCTGCCGGTGGCCTTTCTGGTTTGGGTGATCGGCCTATCGTTGGGCGGTACTACCGGTTATGCTATTAATCCAGCACGCGATCTCGGTCCTCGTTTCATACATTTCCTGCTTCCCATCAAAAATAAAGGCACCAGCGACTGGCAATACGCCTGGATCCCCGTTTTTGGTCCGCTGTTAGGCGCTGCTTTGGCCGCCTTACTATACCTCCAATTAAAATAAGGCGAAATTTAACCGGCGCGAAATAGCGGAATAATATTTTTCCTATTTTTATAAGGTAAACCATAAATACCCATTAATTTCAACTGATGGCATTGACGATGCTGAATTGCCGGCGTTCAATGCCTTGCCTGATCAATAATTATTGCATGAAACGAGTTTTACTTTTTGCATTTGTTTTCCTTTTGTTTCATGCCGTTTCTTCCGGGCAGTCGCACGATACCCTTTTGCAGAAACTCAATACCGTTCTCGATAGCAAAAAAATTTACGACGCGCAAAAATTAGCCCGTATCGATAAGTTACAGCAAGACCTTACCAATGCCGTAACCCCCGATCTAAACTTTAAATACAACATATACCTTAAGCTTTACGAAGAATATAAATCCTTCAATTACGATAAGGCATTCTATTTTGCCCAAAAGTTACAGCAAACCGCCGATGCGCTGAAAGATCCTGTAAAGATCGCTTACAGCCGTATCAAATTCGGATTTATATTGTTGTCGTCGGGAATGTTTAAGGAGACGTTCGATACGCTGAAAATGGTAAACGTGAGGTTTCTTGACACCAGCGAACGCAAGGAATATTATTTTTTAACAGCCCGTACTTATTACGACCTTGCCGATTTCGACAAGGATAATTATTATACGCCCATTTATAATATCCGCGCCGGGAAATACATCGATTCAGCCACGCTGCTCAGCAAGTATAATTCGTTTGAGTATATTTATTATAACGGCCTCAAATATCTCAAAACAAATAATATTCCGCGGGCCATCATCAACCTTAAAGAGCTTATCACTAAACACAAGCTTACCGATCACCAGTTTGCCGTTACCGCCTCCACGCTGAGCGATATCTACATCCGCAACAACGAACCCGATAACGCGATCGACCTGCTGATTCCCGCTGCTATGGCCGATGTGCGCTCGTCTACCAAAGAAGCCGCCGCCATGACCACGCTGGCCCAGCTGTTGCATAAAGGCGGCGACGTGAAAAATGCCTACGTTTATATTAAACAAGCGCTCGATGATGCTATATATTACGGTGCCCGCCAGCGAAAGATCCAGGTGAGCGCTATCCTGCCAGTCATCGCAGGCGAGCGCATCAACACAGTAGAAGAACAGCGCAAAGTATTATTCACCTATGCATCGATTCTAACCGTGCTTATCATCATCATCGTAGTGTTTGCGGTGATCATCTATAAACAATTGCAAAAGATCCGCCTGGCTGACAAGGTGATCCTCGAAGCCAATCACAATCTGCAGGAAACCATCATCCAACTGAACGAGGCCAACAAGATCAAGGAAGAATACATCGGCTATTACTTCAACCTCATTTCCGAATACATCAACAAACTCGACCGGTTTAAACGCTCTGTCGATAACAAGATCATCACCAAACGTTTTGATGATATCAGCATCCTTGTTAATAACATCAACCTCACCAAAGAACGCGAGGAACTGTTCATCAACTTCGATAAGGCATTTTTAAAGATCTTCCCCAATTTCGTAAACGGCTACAACGCTCTCTTCGCCGAAGAAAACAGGGTGAAACTGCTGCCTAATCAGCTGCTAAACACCGATCTGCGAATTTTTGCCCTTGTGCGTCTTGGCATTAGTGATACGGAAAAGATAGCGCATATTCTGGAATATTCGGTGAATACCATTTACAACTACAAGGCGCGTATCAAAGCTAAATCGCTCATAGAGAACGACGCTTTTGAGGATGCTATTATGGCAATAAAGGCCATCTGAACCGGTATTAAACAGATTTGATAGGTTTTCGGATGATTCTGAGCGGGATGTACCCATTCCTACCATGTCATCTCGAACATAGTAAGAGAACTTATACGTCTTGCATCCCGGCTATGCATTGGCATTATGCTGAATTTCAATGCCCTGTCATGCTGCGGCTCTCGAAGCATGCTGGAGGGCCCAATAAAGCGACTTCACCACGCGCTATTTCTCAGAATACATGGCGTACAGGCCTTTGCCCACATGCTTCGAGAATCTACCCATGACAAGTTAAATTAAACGTGCGATGGATGTCACCCTGAGCTTGTCGAAGGGCGACGTGCGCAATGGCCAATGTCCGCGCGCTAAGCATGGCGTACAAGCCCGGCGCTCATGCTTCACTTCGAGAGCCTCAGTGCGGGCTTGTACCTCAGCATGACACCTTTTTTTTGCCTTCTCTTCACCATGTCATATCAAACTATCCTAAAAATGTCCTTATACACCATTTATATTTTTCTAAACCGAATTGTTATTTAATGATTTAATAATCAAATATTTATAATAAAATCCCGCCAATAAAACTTTATATTTTACTTGTGAAATTAGCACCTCCGCTACAAATCCCCTCTCTTTGATTTGTCAAATGCCGCGTGTTTAACCAGCCCGGCTTTGCAATTGTAAACCACCAATTTTCCAAATTTTATTGTGCTATGAGAATCTGTAAAACACCTTACAAGTTGTTTTTGTGCACCTCCGTACCCGCATTACTCCCATGCTCCGGAAACCTGCGCCGAAACACGCCGGACGTGCCCAACCGACCGGGATGAATACCGCTGTAAGGCCCAAATCAACTTAAAACCAAGTCAACCAATTTTCAACCTCAATACTCAAACATTATGTATAAAAAACAATTACGAAAATTATTTTTCAGCTCCTTGTTTTTGCTGCTATCAAGCTGGGCCATGGCGCAGAAGATAACAGTAAGCGGTAAGGTTACCGACGAAAAGGGGCTGCCGCTGCCGGGCGTTACCATCGCCGTAAAGCTGTCGCAGGCCGGCGCCAATTCCGATATTAACGGAAATTACAGCATCAGCGCAGGCAAGGCCGATGTGCTCACCTTTACCATGTTGGGTTACGTACGCCGGGAGATCGCCGTTAACGGACGTACCACTATCAATGTAACACTCAACGAAGAAAACCGCATCCTCAACGAGGTGGTGGTAGTAGGCTACGGCACGCAAAAACGGAAAGACGTTACCGGTTCGGTGTCGTCGGTTAAGGGCGATGTGTTTAAAGATCAGCCTATCACCAACCCGATAGCCGGTTTGCAGGGCCGTACTGCCGGTGTGGAAATTGTAGAAAGTTCCGGTCAGCCGGGCGCACAGCCAACCATTATTATTCGCGGTTTGGCGTCGCTGAACCAGCCTAATCCGCTGTACATCGTTGATGGGGTGCGTGTAGGCGATGCCAGCACCATTAACCCGCAGGACATTGCCTCGATAGATGTGTTGAAAGATGCCAGCGCGGCGGCCATTTACGGTTCGGCAGCGGCGGGCGGCGTTATCGTCATCACCACCAAAAAGAGTAACAGCGCGGCACCCATTATCAATTTCAGCGCGCGTTACGGCATTACCAAGCCAAAACTGGTTACCCTGCTGGATAAGAACGATTTCATCAAATTAGAGAATATCGTTAACCCGCAATTCTTCAAAGATGCAACCCAGGCTGGGTTGGATACCCTGGCCAATACCGATTGGGTGCACACGCTGTACCGCAATGGTACCGAGCAGAACTATAACTTTTCGGTAAACGGCGCCTCTCCGGTTGTAAATTACCTGTTGTCGGGTTTCTACAATCAGCAAACCGGTATTTTTATTAAGAACTATTCGAACATTGGCGGCGCGCGTATCAATACCGATTACAAACTGGCTAAATGGCTCACCATTGGCGAGCAATTAGCCATGTCGCAGCGTATCACTTCGCCGCTGGTAGGTAACGAGGCGCAGCTGCACAACGCGCCGTTCCGTACGCAGCCTATCATTCCGATTTACGACAGCAAAGGCAATTACGGCGTGGAACCGACGGGCTATAATGGCCTTTCCTTCCAGGGGCCGAATCCCTACGGCGCAGTCAATTCGGCTAAGGCACAGGATACACAGAACAACGTACAGGCCAACGCTTACCTCGATATCAAATTGCCGTTCAACCTGGATTTCCGCAGCACGGTAGGCTACTCGTACTACAACGAGAATATGGATTATTTCCAAAACTCCTACAACTTTGGCCCCGTAGCACAATCAAATAACGCACTTACAAAAATGGCTACCACCAGCACACAGCTACTTACCAACTACGTGCTCACCTATAACCAGGCTTTCGGCAAGCACAACATCAATGCTGTGGTAGGTTACGAACAGATCTCCGGCTCATACAGCAACATCAACGCAGGCGAAACCTCTATCGGTTTGCCGGGGTATTCATTCGTTCAAACCAGTAATTCGGGCCTTTCCTTAGGCGGACAATATGATGCCAACGCGCTCATTAAATCAGAATTTGCAAGGGTGAATTACAACTTCGGCGACAAGTATTACCTTTCCGGTTCTATCCGTCAGGACGCCAATTTTACCGTGTTCGGTCCTAATAAGCAGCGCGGCGTGTTCCCTGCGGGTTCGGCTGGCTGGAACATCAGTGAAGAACCATTCTGGGGTTCGATGAAGGATATGTTCCCGCAATTGAAACTGCGCGGCAGCTATGGCAGCCTGGGTAACAGCGCTATCAGGGCCTACAGCTATACTTCGTCGTACAGCCAGTTCACTACCCCGGGCGGTTTGGCTTCAGGCGGACAAAACTTTTCGCCGGGCGGTCCGCTTATCATTGCCAACTCGTCGAGCTCCATTCCTAATCCTAACATACACTGGGAAACGGTTCACGAAACCAACATCGGTTTAGACGGCGAAGCTTTGAAAGGCGCTTTATATTTCACGGTGGAGTGGTACAACAAAAATACCGTGGGTATGCTCTATGCATTACCGTTGCCGCCAAGTGCAGGCTTTACGCAGTCATACATTGCTAACATCGGTACGGTTAACAACCGCGGTTTGGATGTGTTGGTGGGCTATCGCAATAAAGTGGGCGATTTTGGGTACGATGTGAGCGTAACTGCCAGCTTCAACAAGAACAAAGTGACCAGCCTTGATGGTGTGGCTACCGATGCGCTGTATGATGGTTACAACTATTACAGCAATGGCGATTCGGGCTTTAACATCATGTCGAACCAGAACCTGACGATTACAAAAGCCGGCCTGCCTTTCGGTTCGTTCTATGGCTACAAAGTGCTGGGCATTTTCTCGAGCGACGAGCAGGCCAAAGCCAGCGCACAGCCCAACGCACACGCAGGCGATTTAATTTATGACGATAAGAACAACGACCATAAGATTGACCCAAGCGATCAGCAGGTGATTGGTAATCCGAACCCGAAAGTATCCTACGGCGCCAATATCCATCTGAACTATAAAGGTTTTGACGTGGCGATGCTGTTCAACGGCGTGGCGGGTGTACAACTGTTCAACGGTGTAAAGGCTTATGAGCAATATCCGTTTGCCGATGGTAACACCAACCAGAAAGTGTTCGGCGATTCGTTCCTCGGTTCAAATGGTTTGACCAATCAGCCTCGTCTCGGTGTAAAAAATCCCGATGGCTCGTTCACCCTCGATCCGAACAAAAACTACACAGCCCCAAACAGCTACTTTGTAGAAAGCGGCAATTACCTGAAGCTGAAGAACCTGCAGGTAGGTTATACCTTCACCAATCCGCACATCAACAACGTAAGGATCAAATCGGCCCGCATCTTCGTGATGGTTAATAACGTGTTCACCATCACCAAATACACCGGCCTCGATCCGGAACTGGCAGGCGCGTTCACCACATCGGGTTATTCGGGTGTAACCACCCGCGGTGTCGACGCCGTGTCGCAGTACCCGCAAACCCGCATTTATTCAGCAGGTATCGATGTAACTTTTTAACCAAATCAAAACTTAAGAAAATGTTAAAGAAAATATATACAACGGCAATCCTCGCGCTGGTTCTGGCTTCGGGTTGCAAAAAAGATCCGGGTAAGCTGGTTGGCCCTACCAACGCCTACAGCACCAACAACTACCCGGCAAGTATCGATGATTTGCAAAGCGTACTGGCAGCATGTTACTCCAATATGCGCGATCCGGGTTACCTTGGCTTCCATTACCTGCCAAAGGCCATTTCTAATTCAACTCACGTGGTCAACTCCGTTTACAACGGCGACCCATCATGGAATGACATGGCTGCCACCAACGTGAGCGCAGGTAACGAATATTCGACCGAAGCATGGACAGTGCTGTACACCGGCGTAAAAAACTGTAACGTGTTAATAGCAGGCGCAAAGCTTTATAACGAGAAATACGCAAAGCCCGCTGACGGCAACGCAGTAAATTATATCCTCGGTCAGGCTTATTTTCTGCGCGGCTACTATTATTTCCAGTTGGAATGTCTGTTTGGCGAAAGCTATATGGGCGCAGGCGGTGCAGGAGAAAAAAAAATGGGCGTGCCGATCTTTTCAGACGTGCCGCCGACATTGACCGCTACGCAGCAACCCCGCGCATCTGTAAAAGATACCTGGGCGTTCATCGAGGGCGATTTTAAACAGGCTGCTACATTGTTAAAAGGCAAAACCTGGCCTGCAAGTGACGCCGGTCGTGTTACTGAATGGACCGCCAAAGGCATGCTGGGCAAGGCCTACGTGTTCACCCAGGATTGGGCTAACGCGAAAACAACGCTAAACGATGTGATCCAGAATAGCGGCAAAACGCTGATGCCTTTTGCTAAATATAAAAACGCCTTCAACGGCAACAGCGCCAATGAGTTTAATGAAGAGTCATTGTTCGAACTGAACATCGATCCGGATTCAAAGGGAGGCTACGGCGTTTACAGTAGCGCAGCAAACTCTACTGCTATCAATGGCCTCATCTGGTGCCCATGGGTATTGGGCGGTGACGGTACCGAAGGCGGAGCATTCCCGCTGGGCTACGGTAACGAATTCTTTCACGACAAAAATATCCTGCGTTTCGGCTACAGCATTGGCAGCGCTTATGATCTGGTAACCAACCCCGCATTCGACGCTTCGAAACCGGCAAGCTACTCCAACCCTGCAAAGGTGATGGACCCGGCTTACCGCGCCAAAGCAGTTGCCGTGCGCACTGCCAAAACCGCCGATCCGCGCCTGTTTGTGAACGCGCTGCAGCCATGGCTCGATTCAGTTAAGTTCGACGGTACTAACATTGCACCTGTAGCCAAACCAAACTTTCTGGCCGGCAATACCGGTGCTTACGGCTGGAGTTTACATAAATATGCTCCAACGCTGTATAACGAAAACAGCGGTCAGGGTAATCCCGGCGGTATTGCCGATGCCTGGAACTATTACCTGCTGCGCATGGCCGACGTGTACTTGCTGTACGCCGAAGCTGCCATTAATTCGGGCGACGCGGCAGGCGGTTTGGAATATTTGAATAAAGTGAAACGCCGTGCTTATGGTTACCCCATCAACGGCGCATCGCCGGTTGATTATACCAGCACAACCTCCACCACCAAAGCCATTGGCGACCCGGTATTGGGTAACAATCCGCTTTACTACGAGCGCTGGGCCGAGCTGCTGAACGAGGGCCACTGGTGGTTCGACGTTTGCCGCTGGCGCATAGGAAAATCAGAAGCAGCATACTTTGGCTCTGCCATTAACGTGAATGGCGCATTGAGTTTCGACGAGAGCAAGGCCTATGTGTGGCCTATCCCGACAAACGAGATCAACACCAACTCAAAAGTTAAGCAGAACCCGGGTTACTGATAATAGTTGATTAATAAGTGCAGAGTCCGTGAGAAGGCTTTGCACTTTTTTTGGCTGCCAAATACAAGCGGCAGATCAATTCCAAAAACGGTCTCAAAATTCTCCTCTATCATTTTAAGAAATTATACCGGCCTTTGTGCCCTTTGTGTTTTCTTAGCGCCCTCTGTGGTAAAATTAACCGCAGAGCGCACTGAGGAGCCGCAGAGAAAAGGAGAATTTAAGTTTTAAGGCGAGTGAAACTGCCCGCCATTCTAAACATTATTCTGATGAAAAAAATATTTATATGCCTGTTCAGCCTCATCGTTGTCAACGCCGCAGTTGCTCAGGATAATAAAGCAGCGGGTGCCGCGCTTGGAAAGGTTAAACTCGATTTTACGCTGGATGCTGATGGCCGGCCTATCTACACGGTGGCTTACGGACAAATGCCCGTGATTAAGCCCTCTCGCCTCGGCATCAAACTGCTAAACGATAGTAACTTCGACGATCATTTCGAGATCACCGGCACCGATAAAAAAAGCATAGACGAAACCTGGGACCCGGTTTGGGGCGAGGTAAGTCATATCCGCAATCATTACGAACAGCTCACCATCCACCTGAAACAGCAAAGCGGACAAAAGCGGCTGCTCGATATCGTGTTTCGGGTTTTTGAGGATGGGGTAGGGTTCCGGTACGAATTTCCGCAGCAGCCCAGCCTGAAATATTTTATCGTCTCCGACGAACTCACCGAGTTCGCCCTCACCGGCGATCATAAAACTTTCTGGATCCCCGGCGACTATGACAGCAACGAATACCCTTATACCATTTCTCCCTTAAGCAAGGTTGATGCTTCGGTGCTGGCCAAATCGGCAACCGATATAGCCGTACGCTACGTGCCAGACCAGTACGGCATTCAAACTCCGCTGATGATGAAGACCGCCGATGGCCTCTACATCAACATTCACGAGGCGGCATTGAAAGATTATACGTCGATGCAATTACATGTGGATACCAAAACATTTAAGCTCTCAACCAATCTTGTAGCCGACGCCGTAGGTAACAAAGCCTATATGCACGCGCCCTGTCATACACCCTGGCGCACCATTATTGTGAGCGATAAGGCATCGGATATTTTGGCTTCAAAAATGATCCTCAACCTGAATGATCCCTCTAAAATTGAAAATACCTCATGGATAAAGCCGATGAAATTTGTGGGTGTTTGGTGGGAAATGCAAACCGGCAAAAGCACCTGGAGCTATGCTGATAATGCTGATGCCGTCGGTCCCGATGGTCAGTTGATCCCCAGTGGCAAACATGGCGCCACAACCGCCAACGTAAAACGCTATATCGACTTTGCCGCAAAGAACGGTCTCGGTGGTGTTTTGGTTGAGGGCTGGAACGTGGGCTGGGAGGACTGGTTCGGCAACTGGAAAGAAAACGTCTTCGATTTTACCAAGCCTTATCCTGATTTTGATGTAAAGGCTATTACCGATTATGCAGCCTCGAAAGGCGTAAAGATGATCATGCACAACGAAACCTCCGGCTCGGCAACCAGCTACGAGCGGCAGATGGATACGGCTTTCAGGTTTATGAATAAGTTTGGTTACACCTCTGTTAAAACCGGCTATGTAGGCCGTATCATCCCCCGGGGAGAGCACCACGATGGTCAATGGATGATCGGTCACTACGTCCGCGTAGCAGAAAAGGCTGCCCAATACCACATCATGCTCGATGCCCACGAACCCGTGCGACCAACCGGCCTGCAACGTACTTATCCCAACTGGCTGGCTTCGGAAGCGGGGAGAGGCAATGAGTACAATGCCTTTAGCAATGGCAATAACCCCAACCACGAAACCATTATGCCTTTTACCCGCCTGATAGGCGGACCGATGGATTATACGCCCGGCATCTTCAAAATAAAAGGCTATTCGGATGTTCCCGGGCGGCAGGTGCACACCACGCTGGCTAAACAACTGGCCTTGTACATCACCATGTATAGTCCGTTGGCAATGGCCGCCGATCTGCCCGAGAATTATGAAAAACACATGGACGCGTTGCAATTCATCAAAGACGTACCTGTAGATTTCCAGGACTCAAAGATCATCGAAGCCGAACCCGGCGAGTACGTCACCATTGCCCGTAAGGAAAAGAACAGCGATAGCTGGTTCGTCGGCGCCATAACCAACGAGAACGCCCGTAGCGCCGTTGTCCCTTTATATTTTCTCGATAAAGGCAAAAAATACATCGCCACCATCTATGCCGATGCCCCCGATGCTGATTGGCAAAACAACCCCGAAGCCTACCAGATCAAAAGCTACGCGGTAACGGCAGGTACGAAACTCAATTTAAAACTGGCCAATGGCGGCGGCGCCGCGGTGAGTCTAAAACTGGCAACGGATGGTGATAAGGGAGTGAATATTTATAAATAGATTCCAAACTCAGACCACCCCACTTTTTGCCATTTCTCGCTCTCGTTCGAAATGACATAAGTTTAATTAATGATATATGTACAAACGCCTCACTGTTACCCTCATTACTTTTTTCATCCTCACGGCCTGCGGCAAAAGCAGTTCCCAACCCACGCCGCCGCCCGTCACCCAGGTAACACCGCCAGATACCACCACAATTGTGTCCACCGCTAAACCCGTCGCCAAAACTAACAGCCAAAAGGTGTACGTTCACTACATGCCCTGGTTCGAAACACCGCAAACATCGGATAACGGCACATGGGGGCAACACTGGACGATGGCTACTCAAAATCCGGATATCATTCAGTCCAACGGTCAGCGGCAGATCGCCTCCTATTTCTATCCGCTTATCGGTCCTTACGCCAGCTCGGACCGGGATGTGATCGACTACCGCCTGCTCCTGATGAAATATTCCGGAATCGACGGCGTGATCGTGGATTGGTATGGAGTCCACAACGTAAACGATTACCCGCTTAACAAGCGCAATACCGATTCCCTGTTCAACCGCATCCCTGCGACGGGTTTGCAATTTGCCATTTGTTATGAAGATACGCAACTGGCCCAGGTAAAAGCCAAAGCCGGTATCGATACAGTGACGGCAGCCAAAGAAGACTTCGCCTACCTGCAATCGGCCTATTTCCGCAGCAAAAGCTATGTTGCCATCAATAAGAGGCCATTACTGCTCTGCTTCGGTCCCCAGGGCATGAACACCCCGGCCGATTGGCAGCAAGCCTTCATCGGGTTAAATACTCAACCGCTTTTCCTGCCCTTACAGGATCATGCCAAACTTGCGGGTAATTTAGCCAATGGCGAATTTGTGTGGGTGCAATCCAATAATATCGCCAATCTCACCAATTTCTACAGCAGCCATTCCCCGTCTTCTATCTATTTTGCTGGAGCTTATCCCGGTTTCAAGGATTTCTATAAACCCGGAGGTTGGGGCAACACGTTATTCGTGATTGATCATAACGGTACGGCAGCGCTGCAAGCCTCGCTTAATGCCGCCAAAACCAGCGGTACCAATTACCTGCAGCTCATCACCTGGAACGATTATGGCGAAGGTACCATGTTTGAACCCACCACCGAATTTAATTTTACCCTGCTGCAAACCATCCAGCGATACACTGGCGTAACCTACACCGATGCCGAATTGAAACTCATTTACAAATGGTACACCCTCCGCAAGAAATATAAAACAGATGCGGCAATCACCAAACAACTAACCAACGCGTACAATTATTTGGTTGCATTGAATGTTGCTGATGCAAAGGTTATTATCGATAATTTAAATTGAAAAAGATGTGGAGACGCATTATACTTTGCACCTCCCGGCTATGTGCATTACGACCCCCAACTCCGTGCTCTCCGTGAATTCTCGTATCTCCGCGGTTAATTAACCGTAGAGATCACAAAGAGCCGCAGAGCATGTTTTTACTTTTTACTTTTGAATTTTTACTTTCCACCGGTATTTATGTTAATTTTATCCGCAGCTAACATAAACCCAATATGAAGTTCACCGCCCTAAGACCTGTCATCTATTCCAAACAAGTAAAATTTACCGTTGAATATTACATTGAAATGCTGGGTTTTACCTGTGTAGGCTATACCGACGACTGGAGCTGGGCTACTTTATCGCGCGATGGAGTGGACATCATGGTCTCCTATCCCAATGCCCACACCGAATTTGATAAGCCAACCTTCACAGGCTCGCTTTACTTTACGGTAGATAATGTAGACGAACTTTGGGGACAATTAAAAGAAGTGACCATCAACTGCTACGAACTCGAAACGTTTGATTACGGCATGCGCGAGTTTGCCATTTACGATAACAACGGCTACCTGCTGCAATTTGGGCAGCCAGTGGATGCCTAATTGCTATTCACTTTCTTCTTCAAGGCGCTCTTCTTCCAGATCGAGGCGGCGCTCAACAAGGGCTATCACGTCATCGTCGATATGATCCTGATGCCGGAAATGATGCAATGCCCGGCGCTGGTGTTCAGTCAATAAAACCATTACATGCTTAAACCGTTTCGACAGGCGCTGAAGTTTTTCCAGTTTTCCGCTATCATCGTCGATGCCGTCGTACAAAACACATTTGGCACGCAACAGGTCTAATTTATTTTTGATAAGTGCGTTCTCGGCGAGGTCGGCGGTGTAAGCCGTTTCCAGTTCCTTTAAAGCAGCACCATGCAGATGCCGTTCAATTTCCAGCAGTTGTTCGTCGTCGCTTTTAACACCCTCAAAGGTTTCAGGTTTAACCTTGCGGATAATCCACGGCAAAATAAGCCCCTGTCCCACAAGCGTCACCACAATTACCGTAAAGGTAATGAAGAGGATAAGGTTGCGATAGGGGAAAGGCTTGCCATTGAGCATAAGGGGTATAGCCAGCGCGGAAGCCAGCGACACCACACCGCGCATCCCCGTCCAGCCAATTACGGTAGGGTTACGCCAGCCCGGATGGTTTACGGCGACTTTAATAAACCGGCTGATGAAAGAGGTGAATATCGACGAGATATAAGCCGAACATAAACGCGTCAGGATCACTGCGCCGGCAATGATCAGCGCGATGGTAATGCTGTGCGAAAATGAAAGCGATTTGATTCCCTCCGCAATTTCAGGAAGCTGCAGGCCGATCAGAAAGAAGATCACCGCATTGAGGATAAATACAATGGCCGGCCAGATAGCGGTAGATTTGAGCCGGCTGCTGTGGTTAAAAATAAAGTGATTTTGATACGCGATAAATAGCCCGCCGCTCACCGTTGCCAATACACCCGATGAATGCACCGCCTCGGCAGAAAGGTAAATTAGATAAGGCATTACCAGCGACAGCGCGAAATCAAGGTTGGAACTTGTAGGCAACCAGCGATAGATGGCATAAAATATTGCACCGAATGCCAGCCCGATAGCTATACCGCTCACCACCACCAGCGCGAAACCGCCAACAGCGTGATACCATAAAAAATCGCTGCTTGCAATAGCCGCAATTGAAAACCGGAACACGGTTAAGCTGGTGGCGTCGTTCAGCAAGCTTTCGCCCTCTAAGATCGATACCATACCCTTTGGCAGTTTCTTTACATATTGCAGCACGGCAGTGGCGGCCGCGGTATCGGGCGGAGAAATGATGGCACCAAGCATAAAGCCCTCGGCCAGTGTGATACCTGGGATCAGCACGCAGGAAAGGAACGCTACTACCGTTGAAGTGAGCAGTACAAACCCGATAGCCATTACCAGGATGATGCGCCGCCAGTGCCACATGGCCCGCCACGAACTGTTCCAGGCGGCATCAAAAAGGATGGGAGGCAGGATAACCAAAAAAACCAGGTCCGGATCAATGCGGATGGTAGGTACCGCAGGGATAAAGCCCAGGGCCAGTCCGGCAAGTACCAAAAATATCGGGTAGGCGATCTTTAACTTCTTGGCCAGCAGCACCAAAAAAGATATGCTAAGTATCAGTCCAATGCAAATGAATAGTAATTGATGCATTTAACCAAGATACGGGAGGAAAGTCAAAATTAAAAAGTAAAAATTCAAAATTGGATGGCTGCTTAGGGTGGTATAGTAAATGAGGTTTAGTCGCCGCCGTTTCTAACTGGTAAATTGTCAGGAAATAGAAAGTTTTAAAGGATATATTTTGAAATTAAATAACAATTTATAAATTTGCGTAATTGATTACGTAATTATTTACATAATGAACATTTACGATAAAACAGGCAAGATGGCGCTGGGTAGCCGGTTAAGAAGATTAGGTGAAACATTTGCCGAGCAATCGGCACAGGTTTATCCAATTTATGGGATTGAGATGCAACCCAAATGGTTCCCGGTATATTATGCGCTGGCTGATGGCGGAGAAAAATCGATCATGCAGATTGCTGCTGAGATAGGACATTCGCATCCGTCGGTGAGCACAATCGTAAAGGAAATGGTTAAAAAAGGCATGGTCGAAACCGTTGCAGGCAAGGGCGATGCGCGCAAGAACTTTGTAAAACTAACGGCCAAAGGACTGAGCGTTAACGGTAAAATTTCTGCTCAATATATCGATGTGAACGAGGCGATAGAACAGGCCCAGGCCGAAACACAATACAACCTCTGGAAGGCTATTGAAGAATGGGAGTTTTTGTTAGAACAGCGCAGTTTGCTCAACCGTGTAAGCGCCGTAAAAAAGCAGCGGGAAAGCAAGGATGTGCAGATAGTTCCCTTTCAGCCTCAATATAAGGATGCTTTTAAGAAGCTGAACGAGGAGTGGATCACACAGCATTTCAAAATGGAGGAATCAGATTATAAATACCTTGATCATCCCCAGGAAAATATCCTCGATAAAGGTGGTTACATATTTATGGCGATCTACCAGGGTAGGCCTGTTGGCACTTGCGCCATCGTTAAAATGAATGAGGAACAGTTCGAACTGGCCAAAATGGGTGTATCCCCCGATGCCAAAGGAAAGGGGATAGGTTATTTGCTCGGTATGGCCTGTGTCGAAAAGGCGAGGGAGCTTGGCGCCAAAAAGCTTTACCTCGAAAGCAATACGCTGCTCAAACCGGCCATCAGTCTTTATCACAAGCTCGGCTTCAAAAAAATAACCGGACCACCCTCGCCATACGAGCGTAGTAACATTCAAATGGAAATGATCCTTTAAACGAAACACCATGTACGAAAATAAAATAGCTATCATCATCCGCGATGACCTGAAAACCTGGCAAAAGCTGAATGTAACCGCATTTTTAGCCGGTGCGGTAGCCATTGAATTTCCCGAACTGCATGGTCGCAATCTGGTAACCGCATCGGGCAATACCTACATGCCTTTTATTAAACAGCCAGTATTGGTGTATAAAGCCGATGATCTGAACCAGATGCAGCGTGTTTTCAAACGAGCAAAGGAAAGAGAACTGCATATCGGCATCTATTCATCACCGCTTTTCGAAACCATGACTGAACGGGACAATTTAGATGCCACCGCCCGCTTCACCGATGAAGAACAGGACCTGGTAGGCATCATCCTTTACGGCGAAAATAAAAAGGTAAATAAGGCGATAGATGGTTTGAAGTTTCATGATTAAAAGGAATACCACCCTACCTGACGTTAATAGTGATAACAAAATGCGGCCCTATAGGGGCCAAATATTGGTAGAAAAAATAAATCCAATTTTTCGCTCCGTAGGAGCGTAACCTCGTATTACACCTTACACCTTTCTTTGCGCCTTTTCCCAAACAGCGCTCTGCTTTTTAGTAAAATAGCGCATAATACCCATCAGTACGGCATAATTCATCACGCAAAAATAATAGGGCACAAACAATGCCTTGATGCGGATCTGCCGCTTCTCCATAATCAAACCCAAAATAGCCAGCAGGTAGAAAAACACTTGCGCCGCAAAAAACAATTGGTAAAACAACTCGCCGGTTTCATAAGCAATCAATGCGTTCAACACAAAGGTCAATATCAATAAAAACGGCGTGACCGTCCACCGCAGCACCCGGTGACTGATATACTGAAACGCCAACACCGGAAATTTAAACGGATTGAACAGCTTGGGCAATCGCAATATCGATTGTATGCCGCCGGCTGCTATCCTGATCTTCCGCTTCAACTCTTCCGATACATTTTCCGATGCGGTTTCGCTGGCGTAAGCTTCCGGCTCGTAAACAATCCGGTAACCTTGTTCGGCTATCAGCATCGAGATCATAAAATCATCCAGCACCGTATCCGCAGGAACATCAATGTAAAGCGAGCGCCTTACACTGAACAGCTCACCCGCTGCACCCACCACCGAATACAACTCCGAATCCCACTTCTTCAACGCCGACTCATATTTCCAGTAAAAGCCCTCGCCCGCGGTGCTGGCATCTGCATTTTCATCCATTTGCACCCTTTTTTCACCGGCAACGCAGCCTACGGTGTTATCGGCATAATGGCGGCAAATGTTGATGATGGCTTTGCTGTTCAGAAAAGTATTGGCGTCGGTAAAAACGGCAATTTCTGTATTTACATATTCCATTGCGCGGTGTACGGCTGCTATTTTGCCGGCGCGCTGCGGCTGGTGTAATAATTGGATCTGTGGATATCTGGCGATGATGTCCGGCGTCCCGTCATTCGACCCATCCGTTATAAAAACAAACTTCAGCTTACCTGCCGGGTATTCCAGTTGAAGGCAATTAGCAATCTTAGCCTCCATGAAGTGCTCCTCGTTGTAGGCGGCTACCACCAGCGTACATTCAGGCAACTCGTTGTATGTCACCTCCGGAATAGCCCTCCGGCCTTTTATTGCCCGCCTGATCTTGATCAGGAAATACAACAAAATGCCATATCCCGCAAAGGTATAGAATACAATAAAAAAGCTAAGCCAGAACGTGATCTTCATTTAATGGTATTAATGGCGTATCCTAAATTTTTGCTGTTTTTGCCGTGGGTTAAGTTCCACCAAACGGCGCGAAACAGCATGGGTATAAAGTTGTAATTCTTGTCTTTCACGTAGCTTAGCAGGTTGCGCGGTACAACGAGCAACAGAAAATAGATCATAAATACGAATTTGTTAAACGCCGGTGCGTTCCGCCTGACAAACAGGACGCGGTTGCGGTTCATAAAATATTCCTTCAGCTTGCTTTTTTTGCCCACCGAAACGGACTCTTTATGATAGATCACAGCATCGGTGCATACCCAGGCTTCATACCCCGCTCGTTTAATGTGCTCGCACCAGTCAACTTCCTCATAATATAAAAAGAAGTTCTCGCTCATTTGTCCGGCTTTCTCAATCGCTTCCTTTCGGACCATCATGGCCGCGCCGTGGCAGTAAGCGGTAGGGGCGATGATGTTGTTATACTGGCCGTTGTCCTTTTCGCGCAAACCGATACAGCTGTTGCGACAGGTATAATAGTTCATGGGCGTATAGCCTGCGTACTGGATCAGGTTTTTATCGCTATAGTATTTGATCATGGGCGAGATCATACCGATAGCCGGGTTCTCGTCCATCACCTTAACCAGTTGTTCAATCAGGCCGGAGGTGAATTCAGTATCGTTGTTGACAAAGAAAAGATAATCGCCGGTGGCCTCGTTAACACCCAGGTTATTACCGCCTGCAAAGCCAAGGTTTTTTTCTGAGCGGATAAATTTTACATGCAGGAAATCAGCCTGCCAGTTGTTGATGGAAATTACCGTGCTGCCATTATCCACCACAATAATTTCCAGGTTTTTATAGGTATCGGGTATCGTCCTTAACAGCTCTTCGGTAACCTTAGGCTGATTAAAATTGACCGTAATAATAGATACTTTATTCATGAGAAGGTTTGGCCCATATTATTCCTTCGATACCCTGTCGAGGCATTTTTGTAATACAACGGCAAATTCTTTATCGTTAGGCGGTGCAAAAATGGTGTTGTGTTCGCCGGGGATATCGTGTACGTTTACGCCTTTAAGGGCAAATTTTTTCCAGCCCATAAATTCGTAGTCGTCCATGTAAAAGGTGCGTTTTTTAGCGCGGAACAGGTCCACCACAATATCCATCGGTTTTTGGAAATAGTTACGCTTGGCCTTTGCGCTCGCCTCGTCTATTTCGTTATCATAGGCAAAGAAACCTGTTTGCCTTTCATTGTTGCCGGTCAGTTTCCACCAGGTACGTATAATTCTGCGACGCACCAGTTCGTTCTTGTATTTGAAGGTTCCTTTCGGGTCTTCTGCCAGCAACGCAATGCTGTTAAAGAACTTCATGAAAAACAATCTGACACGGTTAAAGGTACGCTTTACCGGCGGATCGAATATATCTGTCTGCTTGGCGTAGGTATCAAAAACAGCCAGCATCTTTACCTCTTTGCCCATTTCCTTCATCTGCCTTGCCATTTCGTAGGCAATGGTTCCACCTAACGAATAGCCGGCAAGAGCATAGGGGCCGTCAGGGTTTTGAGCGAGGATCTCGGCAATGTAGTTGGCGGCAATCTCCTCCATTACATCCAGCGGCTCGTCGATACCGTTGAGGCCGCGGGCCTGTAAGCCGTAAACCGGCTGCTCGGCATCCATGTTTAAAGCCAGTGCGCTAAACAGCAATACATTCAGTCCTGCTCCGTGAACAATGTATATCGGCATTTTTGAACCCTTGGGCTTGATTGGCACCAGCGAATCCCAGGTGATCGACTTCGAATCGGCGTCCAGTATGATCGACAGTTTTTCAATGGTCGAATGTTCAAAAAGCGTGGCCAGCGGTAAGCGCTTCCCGGTCAGTTTTTCAATCCGCGCCATGATCTGAACCGCCACTAACGATCGTCCGCCCAGCTCGAAGAAATTATCATAAACGCTGATCTTCTCAATGCCCATCAGCTCCTGCCATATCTCGGCAACATTCTTTTCAATCTCGGTACGCGGGGCAGCATATTCCCCTGTGCGGGCAACTATATGATAATCGGGTTTTGGCAGGGCCTTACGGTCAATTTTACCGTTCGGAGTGATTGGAATGGCGTCCATCAGCACAAAATCATCGGGCACCATGTATTCGGGCAATGCCGTAAGCAGGGCCTTCTGCCATTTCACTATCTGTGTTTTCAGATCGGTTTCGTTGTTGGGCTGTTCCAGTACGATATAGCCTACCAGCCGTGGGTCGCCGGGGGTATCTTCGCGGGCAATTACAACTGCCTGCTTAATATCATCTTCCCCAACCAGGGCATGTTCAATTTCTTCCAGTTCAATACGATAGCCGCGCACCTTAACCTGGTGATCCATACGGCCCAGGCAAATAATATCGCCGTCTTCCTTATATTTTCCAAGGTCGCCCGTGCGGTACATTTTGTCGCCTGGTTTGCCAGAGAACGGGTTGTCGATAAAACGTTCGGCAGTAAGCTCCGGGCGGTTCAGGTAACCGGCTGCAACGCCATCGCCGCCAATAATTATTTCGCCTATCGAGCCATCGGTCAGGTTGTTCAGGTTCTCATCAACAATATATACCTGGGTATTGGCAATAGGCTTGCCAATGGTAATGTTCTCGTTGCTCTCTATCAGCTTAATGGTCGACCAGATCGTGGTCTCCGTTGGGCCGTACATATTCCAAAGCTGGCTGGTACGTACGCTCAATTTATCTACCAAATCTTTAGGAAGCGCTTCACCGCCGCAAAGTATCTTCAACGGCAGCAGTTTTTCCCAGCCTGCTTCCAGCATCATGCGCCAGGTGTAGGGCGTAGCCTGCATAAAGGTTATGCCGTCATTCTTTACCATATCGAACAAAATGCGACCGTCTTTAGCCGTGTCAGAATTGGTAAGGGTGATTTCCGCACCACAAATCAGCGGCAGGTAAAGCTCTAGTCCGGCAATATCGAACGAAATGGTGGTTACAGTCAGGATCTTATCATCGGCCGTCATGCCCGGTTGCTTTTGCATGCTCAGTAAAAAGTTCACCAGGTTAAAATGTCTTATCTGTACCCCTTTAGGCTTCCCCGTCGACCCTGAAGTATAAAGCACGTAGGCGAGATCTTCGCCTCCTATTTCAACTTCAGGCTCATCGGCTGTATAGTTTCCAAACTTTTCAAGCGCGTCTTCTATCAGTAATTCGGTCGCGGTTGAGGAAAAATGGTTATAGTATTTTTTTGAGGTGATGAGCAGTTTTGCCGATGAGTCATCAAGCATAAACTCCACCCTGTCTTTCGGATATTCAGGATCGAGCGGTATATAAGCCGCTCCCGATTTCAAAATAGCCAGTAACGATATCACCATTTCAGGCGAGCGGTCGAGCGCCAGTCCGACAATATCTCCGGTTTTAACGCCGTTATCTATCAGTATTTTAGCCAGTTTATTCGAGCTTTCGTAAACCTCTTTATACGTCAGTTGCCTGCCGTGAAATTTGATGGCAACTTTTTTTGAGTAAGTATTTGCACATTGGTTGAGGAAAAAAGGGAGCGCTTTATCTTTGGGATATTCTATATAAGTATCGTTTCTGCTGTCGGTATTTTCTATTTGGATAGGGGCACTCATCTTAACTTGCTAATTGACGATTCAATTGATAACAATTTTTCAGCCTAAATATGGCCATTACTTTTTAAAGTAACAAACGTATTACATACAGGAATACTTATTTAGCGCTGTGTGTATGAGGAGTATGTATAAACTTCTTGTTAGCTCCCTTCAACCTGAACAATAACAGCAGCATTGCAAAAAATATTGCCGGTATCCTCATTAAAGCACCAAAAAAATCCTTGTTGTAAAAGCTTGTTGGTATAGCAACTAAAATGCCAGTATAACAGCAAATGGTAGCGGCCAGCCATAACTGCCACCCCGGACCCATGCCCGGCAACGCTAACGATACCAGCAGCATAAACGGCATCAGCCCAAGCATCAGCACGCGCGGCAGTATCGATAATTGATAAACTTCATTCAAATAATCCAGCTTGCCTTTAAATAAAGCCGAAAAAGCGGTAGCGCCATACTTCTTCAACAAGTTGAATTGCGCCGATAACCACCTGCGTCTTTGTTTTTTAAATACTTCCTTATTGCTCACCTTCTCATCGTATATCAATGCGTTTTCGGCATAGGCCACGGTAATTTCATCATTGGTAAGCAGCAGACCCATTTCCTTGTCGAAACCGCCTACAGCATCAATCCGCATCATTACGTTGGTAAACACCTTATAGTCGAGCGCCATGCCCGAGCCGATAATGGCCGATGAAAAATTGAACACCCGCTGCGATTTGCGGAAAATGTGATTATTTACCTCCTCGCTTATGGCATCCAGTATCGCTACCGATGTATTGGTGTTCATGGCCACGCGGTGACCTTGCACCACTTTATCGCCCGCCTGCAGGTAATCGTTAATTTGGTAAAGGAAATCGGGCGCGGCAACATTATCTATATCAAAAACTATAGCGGCGTCAAAGCCCGGCTGGGTATTTTCGATGGCTTTATGCAAGGCTTTCGATTTGGTACTGCTTTCAAAAACAACCTCCAGCACCTGCAGCGGCATTTGCTTTAATTTGGCAACGGTTTCAGGTTGAAGCGAATCGGCAATAACGCATACGTGGAATTTATCCTTCGGATAGTCGAGTTTTACAGCCTCTGCCGCCGAGTTCAGGATGATCTCGTCTTCCTTGTACGAGCAAATGTAGATCACAAATTTGGCGAGATTAGGGCTTCTGGGTGGAGTTTTAGCCTTTACCAGCTTGCCTAAAACCGAAAACACAAACAAATACAGGCTGTAAAAACCCAGGTAAATGAACAGGATACTTGTGATTATTGCGATGATCGTTGCGATAATTTCCATACGTTAGGGGTTATACGTAACTCTTTCGTAAAACGGTTTGCTTTTGCTTCAACTTTTTTACAATCAGTTGCCCGTCGTAGCCTTCTTTTTATCAAAATTAGCCTTTAACAGCTCTTTTATTTCGGTGATGCGGTGCTCCCACGTATTGTCTGCGGCAACTTCCAGGCGTTTCTTTTGCAGTTCCGGCGTATCGTTCAAAGCTACGGCAATTGCATCGGAAAACGTTTCTGCATCGGCGCAATAAGTGACCGTGCCATGTGTAAATTCCTCCAGATCGGGGTTGAAATCTGTAGAAACGATCGGCCTGCCCGAACCCAAATATTCAAACAATTTCAACGGGAAAATATGTGCGCTCACCTCATCCTTTTTAAAAGGGATGATCGCCACATCAAAACCTTTCAACACAGCAGGCATTTCGCTGTACGGCACCGGGCCGGTGAGGAAAAGATTCGGCGCTTTGTACTCTTCTTCTTTGATATAATAACGGTCTATCGGGCCTGTCATTACGAAGCTCTTATCGCGGTTGGCCTTAAATAGTTCCTGCATCATATCGTAATCTATACGCCGCTCAATCGCCCCGAAATACCCGATGATGGGTTTCGGAATGCCCTCAAAAATCAATGAAACGTTCAGATCAGGATCAAGTGTTTTTGAGCTGTGGCTGATGTTGGCCGCATTGGGTATAAAGTAGGAATTTGGATTAAGCAACGCTTTCTGATGCATCAGCTCCTTACTGGTACTGATCACCATATCTACATTCTTTACCAGGATATCTTCCGAGATCAGCCCATGCTTGGTTTGATAGGGTTCTATGATCGGGTCGACGCAGTGGTACACGCTTAGCGTTGGTTTCAGCAGTTTGTGCAGTGTGGGCAGCGTGAAGTTGTAGGAGTTGATGTAAATGTAATCGGTAATGTTAAGCGCCTTAATCACCAGCCTTACCCGCTTACCCACTATCCCCTCGTTCAGCTTAAGCATCATCCGGTAAAACCTCCCTTCAGGAAGCATGTTGATGGACGGTACGGGAGGGGAGATGATGATCTTCAGGTTAGGAATATCGGTTTGAATGATACTATTCTTTGCCGAAAAGAAATGCGGCTTCCGGGTTTTAAATTCCGGTGTGTTCTTAAATTTTACATAATCGAACCAGGTATAAGGCCGGTCTACATAGTAAACAAAGTTGTCTTTCGCCAGGTGTTTGGCCATGGTATAATTGGTCGATTCCAACTTACCGTCAAACTGCATCTGCGAAAAAATAATGATATTCTGGTTCTTCAGGCTCATCTCTAAACAGGGGGATTTATTAAAAAGCTTATGAATTTGTTTCTGTTACGTCTTTTTTCCTGGCTTTATTCAGCAGATCGACGGCAAGCTGCCTTGTCTCTATAAAGCCCAATTTCAGTATACCGAACATGGTAAAGTTCAGGTATTTCCTCAATATCCAGTAGCCGTAAATTACACCCGCCAGGAATGTAAATATCGAAGCTATAGCCACGCCGTAAAGGCTATGGGTAAGATAAATGCCCACAAAGTCGCCTATAACGTTGGTTACCAGCATAATGATCACCTTGATCATGTTGATGCGCGGCTTGTTGAGGATATCCAGTGTAATACCAAAAAAGCGATCCACCGGCATCAGCACGGCAAAACACAAAAAGATCCTGAAGATATTAGATGCATTGGTAGCTATGTATTTATGCCCGCCAAGTATCTCTATCACCAGGTCGGCGCAAACGATAGATACCAGCGATACCGGTATAATAAGCACCGTAAGCATGCCCGCATATTTTTTAAGGATGTAAGTAATGTAATTCTTGTCGTCCCGGTTCACCGCTGCAGACATAGCCGGCATTGCCGTAGCAATAAAGCTGCGTAATGGGATTTCTATCACCTCCATCAAACGCTGCGGCAGGTAATAGATGGCCAGCAATGCCGGGTCGGCAAACATAAACTTAATGATAAAGTTATCAGAACTGCGCAGGAGGTACGAGCTTACCGAGGTGCCTACGCTGTATTTGCCAAAATGATAAAGCTTTTGGGTAGCCTCGCGGGTGCGCTTGCTTATGGTTGATATTTTAGCCCAGCCGGTAAATACCGCAACAAGCGTAGCAATCAACACCGAAGCAAAATAAGCGTAAATGATAATGCCGAACTTTGCGTGATGCATAAGCGTCAGTACGCTCACAAATATCAGGAAGCTGCCCTGCCAAACCAGTTGTAGTATAAATATCCTGTCAAAACGTTCTTCAGCCTGTAGTATCCACATGGCAACGCTCGATGGGAGGGTCGTGAAATAAATGATCGCAAACCAGCCTATGATCAATTCTGTGCTGTGATGGCCATGATAAAATATTGCGCCCAGCAAGCTTATAAATCCCAGTGCCGCCGTAACATAGAAACCCAGCAGCCAGGTAGATCCGGCTATTTTTTCGGCCTCGGCGGGTTCGGCTCCCGAGTAAAATTTCACTAATGATGTTTGCAAAAAGCCGGTACGGGCGAGGTTGGCCAGCGTGAATGTGATCAGGAAAAACGACCATTCGCCAAATGCAGCGCTCGTCATCCCCCTGGCCAGTATAGATATGGTTACCATGCCCACAACCGGCATCACCGCGTTGCTGGCTAACGAAAGGGTATGTTTATTAAGTACTTTTTTGGTGATCGACATTTATACTCTCCCCCAAGTATTTGTTTCAAAGTTATACTGTTTAACAACGCGGGCAGGGTTTCCAACAGCAACAGAAAATTGGGGTATATCTTTTGTTACTACGCTGCCTGCGCCTATTACTGCATGCTTGCCAATGGTTACGCCAGCGGTTATAACGCAATTGGCGCCTATCCATACGTTATCTTCAATGGTTATTTGCCTGGTCACAACTTTTTGCAGGCGCGGCGGTACGTTAACGTCTTCATAGCCGTGGTTCAGGCCCGATATCACGATGTTTTGCGCCAGCATTACATAGTTGCCCATGGTAACCGGGCCTATAATTACGTTGCTTAATCCAATACCGCAATTATTGCCTATCAGTACATCGCCCACGCCATTGTTTATGGTGGCAAAGCTTTCGACAATGCAGTTATTCCCGATCTCGAATTTCTTAAACGGAAAAACATCCATTCGCGACCTGAACCTGATCACCGTACGTTTTCCCTTTTTATGAATAAACGGATTGAGAAACCACCGCACCCAAAGCCGCGGCCTTGCCTGCCCGGTAGGGATGATTAGCCAATGCACAAATTTTTTAAGCCCGGGGTTTGATTTAACCGTGGATAGTAATGACATTACTTGTTATTTGTTTCAGCACATTAAATAACCTGTTCCTGCAAACTTTGTTGTTTCTGCCTGTCCAGGCGCATAGTAACGTTGATGATAGCCATGGCCAGGTAAAATAATATGTTGGTGGGGTATTGTACGAATGCCTGCTGCGGATAGTTACCAATATCCAGCGCGAAAATGATTAAAACCATCGCCATGCAGTAGGTTTTCAGCTCCGGGTCTTTAATCAGGTAATAATATTTGATGCCGCGCTGCAATATCACAAAGTTAAATGCGCAGAAAAGCAGCAGCCCAAGCCAGCCCATCTCTACCGCTACGCGCACATACCCGCTATCCGGCGGGAAGTGAGCCAGGTATGAGTTCGGCGCAAATCGTTGCCCCCAGATCCCCACAGAACCCAAACCTCCGCCGATAGGGTGACTGAGGATATAAGGTTTAATACGATGCTGATTTTCTGCGCGCACATTAAACGATGCATCCTTCGACGGGTTAAACGCCGACTGAAATCTTACCAGGCTGGGATTAGATGTGGGCATTTTTATCAGCACCGCCAGCGCCAATCCAGCCACCATCGCTGCCATTAACACGCGCCGGTTAAATTTTAAAACCGCCAGCATAGCCAACGCAGCAGGAATTAGTACGTACGCCGCGCGCGTACCCGAATACAGCATAACTGTTAAATAAAAACACATGAGGCCGACCAGTACAAATTTTTTCCAGCGACGGATATCGGCGAATAGCAGCGATAAGCACAATATGGCCGACAGCACCATGTTATACGAAAACGTAACCGGGTCCGAGAAGATGCCGAATTTACGCATGTGCCCATAAATAAACAGCAGTTGTATGCGCAATGGGTCTGCATTGAGCCACCTGGTTTCGAAGGGAAAGAAACCGACATTCTCTTGTATAAATGCCGCAATGCCGCATATCAGTTCAAGTGCCAGCAGCACTTTGAACAGCATCTTAATAAAATCTTTCGATCTGATCTGGTAAACAAATACGAAATAAAGCAGCATCAGCACCGCTACCGTACGCACCGTATAAACCCAGGCGAGTACAGATGAAGCCGCCGGATTAATTACCTCCAGCAGGTTATAAATAAGCCATGCAAGAATGAAATAGCTTATCGGGTCGTTAAAATAGCTCCAGTTGCGTTCCGTTCGCTGTTTGATAAAGAACCCGAGGATGAGAATATACATCATCACGTCCATCACCAAACCTATCGGCGTATCCTCAGGTAGCAGCCCTAAAATAGCCTGGTAGTTAATAAAGAATGCAATGATAATGTAGAGGGTGATACCAATCTTAGGATATGCCACAGCCGCATAAAGCAACGGCAAGCCCACTATCATAATAAGGAAAAGAATGCCGATCACCATTCCCTGCCGGGCTATCAGAAATGCCACTGCCAGCGATGTTAATAGAAGAAACAACACCACTACTGGTTTCGAGAACTTGTGGATCACAATGTTCTGCCAGATGGTTTTCTTGCGTTCTATATCTCTGATCCTGTCGCCCGGCATCTGTTCAGCTAATTGATTAATTTAAGATCAGGATCTTTATCACCCAAAAAAAAATGCTCACAAACGCCATAATTACGGCAATGTAATAGCAATTGCGCTGCAGCGGGGGGAGCCTTTTTATCGGGTCGTCGGTTTTTATATTCGAGGGCCTGAGTTCCATGATCTTGAAATGAAATTATAACCTTAGGTAGCGCTTAGTTCCTGCTCTTTTTCGATGCGGCAATATCAGTGGCCTTGTTCAGTATCCAGCCGGCAAATTTATTATGCATCGATTTCAGGTAGGCAATGTAAGTTTTATGCTCGCCCGATACGTTTCTGTTCGCCTCAAAAACAGCAACGGTCTTGTTGGCAAATAAGATCCATTCCTTGGCCTTGTTCAATGAATCCAATGACGGCATATCGATCACAATGATATCATATCTCGACTTCAGCTTCTCAAATTCATTGTGTATCTGCACTTCATCGTTGATTTCCAGCAGTGTTATATCGCCACCCCGGTTGCCCAGCACATTGATCTTGTTGTTCTCCCATTCGGTGTACGAACTACTCCTGAAATAATCCTCCACAAACAATGCAGGCTGAATGTTGCGCGTTATCGACGGGTTGTCAAAGTTACCGTCAATCAGCAGCACCCGTTTATTAATGGCACTATAGGCATAAGCCAGGCTCACGGCAATTAATGTTTTTCCCTCGCCGTTGTCCATACTGGTTACGCCAAGTATTTTCTCGCCCCGTAGTTCCTGGTCTATCTCGAACCTTACCGAGCGCAGCAACTCTTTAAATTGCTGCATCTGTTTGCGGTTCTCTACATCCCAAAGCTTGCGCAGGTCGGGCTTCGGGCCTTTTATAAGGTTCAGCGTGCCCAGCATCGGCAGGTCGGTGCGAACCACCAGTGTAGCGGGATCTTTAACCGTATCGTCAAGGTAGAACAGGACAAACAGCACCAGCAAGCACAAAAACAAGCTCACCATACCGCTCAGCACCACCAGGAAGATCTTTTTAGAAGGCTGTGCAATATCAGGCGTAGCAGGCTCAACCTGCGATAATTTGATGGAGAATTTCGATTGCACATTTGCTGCGTTATAGCGGCTCAGCACGTCAAGGTATTCTTTCGTAGCAATATCTATGTCAAACTCGTATGTTTTTACCGTAGCATCGAATGGTACCAGGCGCGAGAATTTAGCATTCAAGTCATTCAGTTCGCGGTTAATAGATTTTTCGCTGTATTTGGCCAGGTCGCGGGCGACTTCCAACGTTTGCGCCTGCGTCACCAGGTTATCCTTACCTATCCTCGGGTCGACCAGGTATTTGTCAGACGTGGTGTGCAATTGAGCAACAAGCGCGGTTTGCAGCGAGTCGATCATCGGCTTATATTTGGGATTGAATCCCGAATGCACGTATTCGTCGGTCATCGTCCGCAACTGATCGTTCGTGGCCGCCGTTTCCACATTGTTCTGATTTACCGATGCCTCGATATATTTCCTGCTCGTCGGGTCAAATTTCGACATCACATTTTGCAGCGCGCCTTCATTAGCGGCAAGCGTGCGCTGGTTTTCCAGTTTCTTGTCGGTATAGGCCAGTATCTGCGCAAATATCGATTTCGACTGATCTTCCAGGTTCAAAATGCCGTTCTTGATCTTGTATTGCTGCAGCTCGTCTTTCTTCGCATTAAGGGCGTTCCGCTTTTCATCAAGCAAAGTTCCCAAAAAATCAACCGCGTTCGATTCGTTCTTCTTAATGTTTACCGTATAGTAATCAATAAATTCCTTCGCCAGCGTATTCACCACAAAGGCCGAAAGCTGCGGATTCTCTGAAGTAAATTGTATCGAAATAAAATCACTTTCCTCCTCGCGCGCAACGTCCAGGTATTTCCTTAACGACCGCTCGTCATAATGCATCGATATCAGCAATTGGTTCAGGCCATACTCGTCTTTGTTGTATAACGATAGTGGAGCCCCGGTAACAAGTTTGGCTCTGAAAACCTCAAGGGCATGCTGTATTGCCGCAGGACTAAGGTTCTTAAAATCATGATTTAAATGCCTGAACGGTTCGTTGCTGCTCAGGTCATGAATAATGAGTTGATAAGAACATTGGTCTATCAGCTTTTTCAGCTTGATGATCTCCATCAGGTTGCTGAACTCACGATTGATCTGGTCCGACTGGGCGTTTGGCGTATTATCCTTATCCAGCAGGTGGGTAGATGCATCAACAATACCGGTAGCTATTTGCGTACGGGATACAAACTCGTCAGGAAGGTTCTTAACAAGGAAGAAGGATGCCGCTACCGTTGCTATAACAACAATAAGAATCACCCATAGATATTTACGTAAGAGTTTAAAATAGCCCGATATTTCCATTAACCTATTTAATGCTTTCCAACTTGTCCCCTATAAGCTCTTCAAGATTAGTTTTTGCCGTAAAAACATTTAACTCGCCCTGTATCCTAAATGAATTTTGATTATAAAGGTTGTTTAATGACGCGTTGTAAACGTCAAAGCTTGTTTCACCCTTCTCAAAAGTGTATTTAAGATTCTTTGTGGCGGTTTCAGCATTGGTTACTGCCGTAACTTTGTTGCGCAGATCGGCCTGTGCGGCAATATAAGCGAAATACGCACGCTTTATATTGGCCTCGAGCGCCAAAAGATATTCCTGCTGCTGAAATTCGGCAACTTTTACTGCCTCTCTTGCATTGTGAATAGTGTAAGGTCGTTCAAAAAGCGAACCCAGACTAACCGAAGCCACCAGTTGGTAGCCTTTAAAAATAGTTGGGTGATTAATATCTATTGATGATTGCGGACTGTAAATATACGATGCGCTGAATGCTTCCAGCCAGCCGAAACTTGCCTGGTGAAAAGTGCTGCGGGCAATCTCCACCTGTTTTTGTTTTACTTTAACTTCAGGGTAGTTTTTCTTTGCAGCGGCAATAAGTTTTTCCAGGTATTGGTACGAGAGGTCTTTAAACAGTGTCTCCTGGGCGTAAAGGTTATTGGCTAAAACTGATATTAATAACGACAGACAAACGATCCGAAATTTATTATTCATTTTTTTACACTTTTTCTTTCTGAAAAACTGCCGGTACCGTTCTGATGAGAATTTTCCAATCAAGCCAGAATGAATAGTTTTGAGCGTAAAAATTATCTAATTTCTTTCTTTCACGTTCAGACATATCCGCTTTTCCCCGCTTGGTTATCTGCCATAATCCGGTTAACCCGGCAGGCCCCAAAAATCGCATCGACCATTCGTTTGATGTCAGCATTTCTGCCTCATAAACCGGCAATGGCCTGTTACCAACCAACGACATATCCCCTAACAATATGTTGAATAGTTGAGGGAGCTCGTCGAGGCTCGAATTTCGTAAAAATTTGCCGAGTTTGGTTACGCGCGGATCGTCTTTAATTTTAACAAATGCGGCTTTTGTGCCTCCATCCTCATTTGAATACTGATTTTTTGTGGATAACTCAACTAACAATTTATCTGCATCAGTACGCATAGAGCGGAATTTGTAAAAATCGAACGTCTTGTAGCCTGTACCAACACGCCTGCTTTTGTAAATAATAGGCCCTTTTGAGTCCAGTTTGATCAAAATGGCAACAATTAACAGGATGGGCGAAAGGACGAGGATCATTAATCCCGAGATCACCAGATCCATCAATCTTTTGCCAAGCGGCATGGTATATTTAATGTCAACCTCTTTTGATATTTCTACCAGTTTGGGTTTAATGAGCTTAAATTTTACAAGAAAGTTCAGCCGCTCGCGCAGGTCTGAAAGGGGGAAAGGGTAAATGTAAAAATCGTGCACCTTTAACTTCATTGCCGTTTCCCTCAATTCGCGGTCATTCGAAAGGGAAAGCAGCACAATGATGATCCCGTTGAACATGAAATTGGCCTTCAGACGTTCAACCAGCGCAAAGCATTCACCATGCTCATCAACCTCCACCAGTACAATCTCCGGAAGCGTCAGGATCGATTGGTTACCCAGGTACGATTCCAGCATGGCGGCGCTGTCATTGTAAGTAATATGAAAAAGGGGATTCAGCTCCTCGGCTATCAAATCCCTCATATCTAAACCGGCGTAAGCTATTTTAGTATGAGCACCTGCGTTTTCATTCCACTCAGTTGCTATGTGATTCGTCATAAATACTTAAAACTTGATTAATAGCGGCTTTTAATGAAGTGGGATTAAACGGTTTGGGCATATAAGCATCAACCTGGAACGGCATCGCAGCTACCTGGGCATCCAGGTCGTACGCCGCCGACAGCATCAAAACTGGAATATCGCGGAAAAGACCGCTGATCTTAACATTTTTTATAAACGACTGCCCGTCAAAATAAGGCATTTGAAGGTCTGATATGATCAGTTCGGGAACATTGCCATCTTCCAGCCAGGTAAAAGCATCTATTCCGTTGTTCCGTACAACAATTTCATAGTCTTTGGAGAGAATAAAATTCAGAAGCTTTAAAATACTTAAGTCATCATCAACGATCAGTATTCTTTTTTTCATGTGGTGCTAATCTGATAGTAAAAATTTCCCTTGAATACGTATTTTAAGGTCAAAAGGTTTTGGCAAGTAACGATTTATACAGCGTACTTATTTTACCAGAATATTATTAAAATGCGATATCTGGGTTAAATACCCCGCTTTTTTTCTTTCTATTCTATAAAATATACTTAATTGATAATGGGTGTAAATAATTATTATAATTTGTTAACTGATACATTGTGAGCAGGATAGGTAAGGGTTCAATATTAAATATTGCTTTCTTATAAAGCAAAGCTAACATTATGTGCTGAAAAAAAGGCGGGATGTTTAAAAACCGGGCTGATGTTTAAAAAAGGATAGTGAATCATCCTCTTGCAAAGTGGCCGCACTTACCGCATAATTACCCGCAACGGTAAAACTGTTGATCTGCCAGTCATCTTCGGATGCAATGATGCCGGGTTGTACGGCAAACGCACCATCCAGGGACGGCAGTAGCCGCAAATCGCAGTCAAGGCCTTGAGCTGTGGCTTTGGTAATGGCTTCCTTGCGTGTCCATAACTTAAAAAAACGGCTGATGTGTTCCTCTTCGTTAATGTACGCAACTTCTTCTGTGCTAAAGTTGTCTGCAAGGACTTCAGAATAGCTAAAATCATTATTTATAAATTCAACATCAATCCCCACCGGATAACCGCCTTGCACAGCCAAAATGATCGCATCGCCCGAATGTGACATATTGTATTCTATTTGTCCTCCGCCGTTTATTACAAAAGGCTTTTTATTCACGCCGCTGCCAATTTCGATATCGGGGGCAGGCAGAGTTAAATAATTCCCCAATAGTTGTTTCAGCACCGCACGGCTGATCACAAAACGGTCACGATCTTTTTGCCGGTGAAAACGGTTGGCGCGTTCAATTTCCTCAGGCTTTAAAAGCGTTAAATAATAAGGGAGGCAGGGTAAATTTTCGCTTACGCTGATGTGCCATATATGGGTGCCATCATAAAAAGAAAAATTGCACTCATCCTGATCAAGCCATTCAGGTGCAATCAAATATTTATTCGTGATGTTAATGGGCGCCATGCGTGTTCAATAAACGCGGCAATTTAGCGTTTTGCTGCCTCATTCAGACAATTCTGCAGTATTTGTGCAAACAGTTTATCGTTAGGCGCCTTAAATATGGTATTGTGTTCGCCGGGGATAGGGTGCACCCGTACGCCCTTTAAAGCGTAAGGTTTCCAGCCCAAAAACTCAAAGTCGTCCATGTAAAAGGTGCGGTTCTCCGCCCTGAAGACATCTACCACAACATTGTAAGGCTTCAGCTGATAACGTTTCTCGGCATAGTTATTCATCTCGTCAATCTTGTTCGAATAACCGAAGAAACCTTCCTGTTTCTGCTCTTTGCCGTAACGCAGGCGCCAGTAAATGCGCTTTAACCTGCGCTTTACTGATGTTTGTTTTTCCGCAACCGTATCCTTGATACCACCCTTTGATGTAAGCAGATACAGCATTTTGCTCGAAAAGAACCTTGCCCGTTTGGCTATTTTGGTCAATGGAGAATCGTAATGCGGGGTACGGTAAGCATACGTATCAAACATGGCCAGCATTTTAACTTCCTTACCCAAAGCCTCGAACTGTTTAGCCATTTCAAAGGCAATAATGCCCCCGAACGAATAACCGGCCAGCGCATAAGGCCCATGCGGGTTTTGCTGCATGATGGATTGTATATAATGCGCAGCTATATCTTCTATGCTATCCAAAGGTTCCTCAATACCGTCAAGTCCCTTGGCCTGCAATCCGAATACCGGCTGGTCTGCATCCATATTCATAGCCAGTGTATTGAACAGCAATACGTTCAATCCCGCGCCGTGCACCATGTATAACGGCATTTTTGAGCCTTTGGGTTTAATTGGCACCAGCGAATCCCAGGTTATCGATTTACCGTCCATCTGCAGCATCAAAGCCAGTTTTTCAACGGTGGATGTTTCAAAAAGCGCAGCCAGGGGCAGGCGTTTGCCGGTCTCTTTTTCAATACGGGTCATTACCTGTACGGCAATAAGCGAGTGGCCGCCCAGCTCGAAGAAGTTATCATAAACACCGATCTTCTCAATGCCGAGGTATTCTTTCCAGATATCTGCAACCATTTGCTCCACATCAGTACGTGGTGCTACAAAGCTGTTGGTTGCATCTGCAGTAGATACCCCTTGTTTAGCCAGTGCTTTTTTATCAACCTTGCCGTTTGGCGTCAGCGGCATAGCGGGAACGATCACAAAGTTATCAGGCACCATATAATCCGGAACAAAGCCTTTCAGGGTTTCTTTCCAGTTGGCTACCATTGTGACTTCGCTAACGTTTTCAGGTTGGTTATCCACTACCACAAAGGCTACTAATTTATCTATCCCGAAGTTATCGGGCCTTGCTATAACAACAGCCTCTTTAATGTTGGTATTGTTTACCAGGTTGTATTCTATTTCGCCGGTTTCAATGCGGTAACCGCGAATCTTTACCTGCGCATCCACACGGCCCAGGCATTCAATCTCGCCATTGGCCATAAAGCGTCCCAGGTCGCCGGTATTGTACATTTTGGCGCCGGGCGTTTGTACAAACGGATCGTTCACAAATTTCTCTGCCGTAAGCTCGGCACGGTTCAGGTAACCCTTAGCCACACCTTCGCCGCCTATATAGATCTCACCCGGGATACCTACACCCAGCGGACGTTTAAAGTTATCCAGGATATAAATGGAAGTATTATCTATCGGCCTGCCAATGGTAATATGCTCGGCATCGGTGATTTCTTTTACGGTCGACCAGATGGTGGTTTCGGTAGGGCCGTAAACGTTCCATAAGGAGCTTGCGCATTTTAAGATCCTTTCGGCAAGTTCGGCAGGTAGGGCTTCGCCGCCGCAAATGGCTTTAATCGCAGTGGTTTTATCCCACCCGGCTTCCAGCATAATGCGCCAGGTATAAGGCGTAGCCTGCATTACCGTTGCGCCTTGTGAGCTGATTATTTCCAGCAGGGCACGACCATCTTTCGCAGTCGCCGCATCGGCCAGGATAATTTCAGCACCGGTTAATAACGGGAGAAACAATTCCAAACCGGCAATGTCAAAGCTGATGGTGGTTACGGCAAGTAATTTATCGTCGGCACTAAGTCCGGGTTCTTTTTGCATGCTGTACAAAAAGTTCACCAGATTATGCTGCGCTATCTGCACACCCTTTGGCATCCCCGTTGAGCCGGATGTATAAAGGATGTAAACCAGATCTTCGCCGCTAACGGTTATTTCAAGATCAGTCGTTGGATAATTATCAATGGTTTCCCAAACATCTTCCAGAACCAGTTCTTTTGCCGTCGATTCGTATTTGCCTTTATAAGCCGCCGAGGTAAGCAGCACCACCGCCGCCGAATCAGCTATCATGTAATTGATCCGGTTAATGGGGAAGATCGGATCGAGCGGAATATAAACAGCGCCGGCCTTCATGATCGCCAACATGCTGATCACCAGCTCCGCACAACGATCCATCGAGAATGCTACCTTATCGCCTTTTTTAACGCCGTTCTCTGTCAGGATGGCGGCAAGCTGATTAGCGCGTTCGTTCAGTTCTTTATAAGTAACGGCTTTGCCGTTGAAGGTGATGGCCGTTTTTTCAGGGGCCTTAGCAGCCTGCGCGCTGATCAATTGATGAAGCGGCGTATCTTTAGGATAATCGCAGGCGGTATTGTTCCACTCGATAAGCTGATGAGTCAGTTCCGCGGCGTCCATCGACAGGATGTTGCCGATCAGCACATCAGGGTCTTTTACAATTTCACGCAACAAAAACTCAAAGCTGTCCATCATTTTTTTGATGGTTTCCGGCTTGAAGAGCTGCGTATTGTACGACCATTCCAGCGTAGGCGATTCTTCGTGACCTGCAATATTCAGGAAGATCTCGAAATTCTCATACTCACGCGGATTGCTGATGAGTTTATGATGTAACTGGTAAAACTCCACATCGTCATCCAAACCCATATCGATGTTAAACATCACCGGCACGAGTGGCAGCCTCGACGCATCACGCGCCAGGTTCAGTTTCTTTAACAGACTGCCGAAGGTATAGAGCTGGTGTTCATAAGCATCGAGCACCTCGCTGCGGCGTTGTTTTAAGTATGTCCTGAACGATATATTGCTTTTTGGATAACTGCGCAGTGCCAGCAGGTTCACGCAATGACCAACCAGCCTGAAATTATCAGTAGCAGGCTGCCCGGCAGATGGAAGACCGATAATGATCTCTTCCTGCCCGGTAACCTGTTTCATAAATACCTCGAAAGCAGCAAGCAGCGTAGTTACAAAACTTGCGCCATTGGTTTTGGCCAGTTTCTTTACGTCAGTCGCCAAAGCACCATCCAGTATCAAATCAGCACGGTGACTTTTATAGGTACGCAGCGCCGGGCGTGGAAAATCTGTAGGGATATCCATCAAATGGCTGCTGCCCATAAACTGGTCCTGCCAGAACAGTTCGGTCTCTTTATTTAACCCGGTCTCATTTTGCAGCATCTGGTCAACCGCATACTGGCTGAACAAGGGCGGAGCCGGTAATTTGATGTTTTCTTTTTTTGCATAAGCCGAATACAACTTGCTCAGATCCTGCATCATTATGCCTATCGACCAGCCATCACAAACAATGTGATGCGCTACAAAGGTGAGCAGGTGTTCGTTTTCTGTCAGCTTAAATACGGCGGTTTTAAACAGCGGCCCTGTCACCAGGTCGAACGGGGTTATAACCAGTTGTTTGTTGTATTCGTCAATTTTAGTTTGACGTTCGGCTGCATTAAATGAGGAAAGATCTTTAAAATCGATATCGAGCATCAGCTCTTTATAAACGCAGATGCTTGCGCCATCGGCGCTGAATACGGTACGGAGCGCTTCATGCATGTTCACCAGTTCCTGAAGCGCAAACATCATGGCAGTAGCATTGAAAATGCCTGTGAGCGCCAGCGAAAAGCATTCATTATAGGCACGGTTGGCATCCGCGCCGCCAATCAAACACGATGTCCATATTTCCACCTGCGGTTCGGTTGCCGGCGCAATCAATGAAATTTCCGGACCCGCAAACGGGTCAAATTCCACAGGATTGGTATCGATCATAACACTCTCCAAAATATTTTATTTTACTTGTAAGTACTTGCCCGGATTATTAGTGTCGCTAACAAACCAGCCTGGATTACCATCCCTGTCGCGGCCCAGTCTTGCGCCGGGAATCGGCGGCTCCATAAACGGATTGAACTCTTCCTTAGGCGCTTCTTCCACCTTTTTGTTGGATTTGAAAAAACCGGACTCAATCAGTTCGCCCACGCTCTCGCGGAATGCGGCGATGATCTGGTCAACATCGGCACGGGTATGCGCCGCAGTCAGGAAGCATGGGAACAGGTCCCAAATGTGAATGCCCTTATCGCGCATCAGCGTAAACAGCAGCTCGCCGTAAGGTACTTCTTCCTTAAATTTAATTTTCCAAAGTGACCCGAATGATGGGATAAAGAATGGCAGGCCGTGCTCTTCGCAGGTTGTGTTCATTTCTTTAGCCAGGTAAGCCACTTCGCTATTCAGGCCTTCCTGTAAGGCAGGGCCTTGTTCTTTCATGTATTCCAGCGATGCTTTTGCAGCGGCAAGCGCTAACGGATGCCTTACAAACGTGCCGGCAAAATAGGTAACACCTGCTTCGGGCTGCGAGCTATCGCCATACTGCCAGAAACCACCGTCGAGCGCATCCATGTATTGTTTTACGCCTGCAATAGCGCCGATAGGCATACCGCCGCCAATTACTTTACCATAAGTGCCCAGGTCGGCCTTGATGCCGAACAATGCCTGAGCACCGCCCGGATGCATCCGGAAACCGGTAATCACCTCATCAAATATCAATACCGTACCCGATTGCTGGGTGATCTCCCTTACCTGTTTCAAAAATTCTATAGGCTGATATTCAGGCCTGCGGCTTTGAACCGGCTCTACCAATACGGCGGCCAATTCATGTGCGCGCTCACGGATAATGCGCAGTGTTTCTTCTGTGCCGTAATCCAGTATCAGCATATTCTGCACTACCTCGGGCATAATGCCCGGAGCCGCAGGGATAGTCTTTAATTTTTTGGTACCGCGAACAATCACCTCATCGTTAATACCGTGGTATGATCCTGCGAAGGCTACCATCAGTGATCTTCCGGTAACCGTACGTGCAATACGCATTGCACCCAGTACTGCTTCCGATCCGGTGTTGCACAGGGCAGCGCGGTCGAAATTGGTCAGTTCTGTAATCAGTTTACAAACATCGCCTGCCAAAACATGCTGCGGACCAATTTCGTAGCCGTTCTCCACCTGCTCTAACACAGCTTTCTTCAGCACATCAACCTGGTAACCTAAAAAGTTGGAACCAAAGCCATTCAAAGCATCCACATATTCATTGCCGTCGATGTCCCAAACACGTGCGCCTTTCGAGCGGTTCACTACTATTGGGTAAACAATTTCTTTTGTTAAAGGACGGAAGCCGCTCACTACGCGCGGGTCGGCCATGTGTTCACGGTGTTCCTGCGTATAATCTTTGCTGCTTTGGGTTTTTGAATTGTAGCGTTTAGTCAGGTCGGCAAGGAACGATTGCTGTTTGTCGCTCAAACCCTGCACCTGTTTTTCTATGCGTGCGGTGGCTCCGAAAGGCTTTTTAACCTCAACGGCTTCTTCCGGAGTAAGCTCATAAACAATGCCGTTTTTGGCAGCAGGTGCTTCAGGCGCCGGAACAACCGGAGCCGGGGCAACAGGTGCAGCTTGCGGCGCGCCTCCATTTTGCATCATAGCCAGTTGACTGGCCAGCATCTGGATCTGCTGCTGGATCATATCCAGGCCCGGATTAGCCGTAGGAGCAGCAACCGGAGCAGCGGTGTTACTGTAATTATAAACAGGCTGTGCAGCCGCAACAGACTGGTATGCGCCTGCCGGTAAGCTGGCATCTAAATAAGCCGCCAGCGAATTGATGGTGTTGTATTCTTCAAACAGTTTCCTGAAAGTAATAGGAACATTAAATTCCTTTTTAAGATTAGTGGCAATCTGTGTCAATAAAAGCGAATCGAAACCGATCTCTATAAAATTAGTATTGGCTGATGCGCCGTCTATTTCAATACCGGATGCATCTTCAAAAAGTTCCTTTAGTTTGCCGGTTAACAGTTCTTTTCTCATCAGGGTTTTTTGTATGGTTTGTTCTTGTTGTATGGGTATTGCTTGTATTTCTTCTGTTGCTGTTACAACTTGCGGGGCTTCAAGCCAGTAACGTTTTTTATCAAATGCATAAGTTGGTAAGCTCAGTTTTGCGCGTTGCTGGTTGTGGTAAACACCTTGCCAGTCAGGCTCTAAACCGTTAAGCCATAAAATGCCCAACGCCCTTAATACGGAATAGTACTCGGTAGTTGTTTCATTTTTTTCAAATCCGGAGATGATGGGCGTGGTTTTAACGGTGATCTGCTGACGCGATAAGGTGGCCAGCGTAGTTCCGGGGCCAACCTCCAATAATACCCGACCGCCAATTTCTTCCTGCAAGGTGTCCACCGCAGCGGCAAAGCGTACGGTTTTGCGCAGGTGATTTGCCCAATATGCCGGGTCGGTAGCTTCGGCTTCACTCATCCAGGTACCGGTTACGGTTGATACCACAGGTTTTACCGGCGGATATAATTTCACCGATTTCACCACTTCCTGGAACGGCGCCACAATGCCATCCATCATAGCCGAGTGGAAGGCATGACTGGTATGTAGCAGCCTGCTTGGAATATCCTGTTTAGCCAGCTCTTCTGAAAACTGAGCCGCCAGCTCATCCGGTCCTGCTACCACGCAAAGCTTATTGCTGTTAATAGCGGCGATCGATAAGCCTTTAGGCAGCATCGGCTCCAGTTTTTCAGCTTCATATCGCACAGACAACATGCTGCCTTTAGCCACCTCGCTTACCATGCGTGCGCGGGTCGAGATCAGCAGCAGGGCATCTTTCAGGCTGAAAACGCCTGCCAGATGCGCCGCAACAAATTCGCCTATGCTATGGCCTGTCAGCACGGCCGGTTGTATTCCCCAGCTCATCCATAGCTTAGCCATGGCATATTCCATAATAAATATGGCGGGTTGGGTGTAAAATGTATTTTTAATAGTTTCTGCCGATGTCTCGTCGACGGTTTTAGGGTAGATCACATCGAACAAACCCGCGTGAGGTGTATCCTGCAATAAAGCAATACATTCATCAACAGCGGCCGTAAACACCGGCTCGTTGTCATAAAGTTCCCGGCCCATGTTCACATATTGTGCACCCTGGCCGGGGAACATAAACACCACATCCGATGCTTTTGCAGTCAGTTTTTTTTGTGCCGATGTTTCAATTGGTGCGTTTAATTTGGTAGAAAGCTCGTCTGTATTACCTGTAATTACAAATCTGCGGTGATTAAAATCGGCACGGGTGGTTTGTAAGGTTGCAGCGATATCGGCAACGTTGATGTCTTTATTATTTGCTGCGTAATCAGCCAGTTTCTCTGCATAAGCACCGGCACTGCTTTCGGTTTTGGCCGACCATGTTATCAAACTCAGAGGTTTAGGTTTGCCCGTTTGCATAGGTACATTTTCAAACTCCTCTAAAATAATATGCACATTGGTGCCCCCAACCCCGAAAGAACTAACACCCGCACGCCGCTTCTCTGCCGAATCCCAATTTTTCAGTGCAGAATTAACGTAAAACGGACTTTCTGTTAAATTGATGTTCGGATTGCTATGTTGATAAAATAACGAAGCCGGTATTTTTTGATGACGCAAAGCCAGCGCAGTTTTAATTAAACCCGCCACCCCGGAAGCGGATGTTAAATGCCCTAAATTGCTTTTCACCGAGCCGAGAGCACAAAATTGTTTCTGTTCCTGCTCGCCGAATGCCAGGTTCAAGCCCTCTATTTCGATAGGATCCCCCAGCGGAGTTGCCGTGCCGTGTGCTTCGATATAGCTTATGGTCGATGCTTCTATACCTGCATCGTTGATCGCCATTGCAATAGCGCCCGCCTGTCCCTGCGCGCTCGGCCCGCCAAAGCTGCCTTTATCCGCGCCGTCGTTATTAATGCCAATGCCTTTGATAATGGCATAAATGATATCGCCGTCGCGCTCGGCATCTTCACGCCTCTTCAGTAACACCACGCCTGCGCCATCGCTAAACACAGTACCCGTAGCTTCCGCATCAAACGGACGGCAATGCCCGTCGCGGCTCATGATCGAGCCTTCCTCGTAAAAATGCCCGCTTTTGATCGGCGCCGTGATCGACGCTGCACCCGCGAGGGCCACATCGCACTGCCCATCTCTAATGGCCGTCACGGCCTGCGCAATGGCCAGCGACGACGTAGAACAAGCCGAATAAACAGCAACCGCAGGCCCTTTCAGGTTTAATTGATAAGCGGTGCGGGTAGCTATATAATCCTTTTCGTTCAGCGTACGCACATTGAATTGCCCATATTGGTTAACCAATGCCGGGTGCGCTAAAACATTGTTGGTATAATAAGTATTGTAGCCGCAACCGGCAAACACGCCAACCGAGCCTTTATATTTTTGCGGAAGATAGCCGGTGCTTTCCAGCGTTTCCCAGGCAATCTCTAAAAATACGCGCTGCTGCGGATCCATCAACTCTGCTGAGCGTGGGTTGAAGCCAAAGAACGCCGCGTCAAATTCATCTGCGCCATTAATAATCCCTCGTGCCTTAATATAAGCCGGGTCGCTTTTTATTTCCGGTGGGATGGAATTATCCAGTTCGGCAGCGCTGAAGAAGCTGGTACCTTCCCGTCCTTCGGTCAATAAGTCCCAAAACTCATTGATGTTATCCGCACCGGGAAAACGGCCCGCCATGCCGATAATGGCAATATCTGTATTGGCAGTTTTGTCCTTTTTCTTAAAGTTGAAAGCTGACGTTTTATTGGCCCCGGTTATAAAACCCACCAAACCGCTCACGGTAGGAAACTGGTATAACTTGGTAATAGCCACTTCGTAATTGAAGCGGTGTTTCATTTCGGCAATGGCTTTTAGCGCCAGCAGCGAATTTCCGCCTAATTCAAAAAAGTTATCGTCAACACCTATCTTGTCTAACAGCAAAAGTTCTGTCCAAATGCCGGTAATATTTTTTTCTATCGGCGTAGATGGCGCTTTGTAAGGCACGCTTAGTTCGGGCCGTTGTACGTCCGGTTTTGGCAGGGCTTTGCGGTCGACTTTGCCGCTGGTGGTTTTTGGGAAATCCTTCACCCACACATAAGCCGAAGGATGCATAAAATCAGGCAAACGGCTTTCAATGCTTTTGCGCACGTAGGCAATATCCGGCTCGTCTTTTTTCGAGATCATATAAGCCACTAAGCGTTTCGATCCCGGCACATCTTCACGGGCTACTACAACGGCCTGCTGTATATCATCTAATTGATTGATCAGTACCTCAATCTCGCCAATCTCCACTCTGTTACCGCGAATTTTTACCTGTGTATCCCTCCGGCCTAAATAATCAATATTGCCATCGGGCAGGTAACGTGCTAAATCGCCGGTGCGGTAAATGCGTTTGGTTTCACCGTTGGCATTGGTCCATTGCATAAACTTTTCGGCGGTCATTTCGGGGCGGTTCAGGTAACCATCGGCTAAGGCAGCACCTGCACAGCACAGCTCGCCGGTTTCACCTTCCGGAACCTCCTTCAATTCTTCGTCTAGTATCAGTATCTCGGTATTATCAATCGGTATACCTATGTTAGGTAGTGCCGACCACGCCGACGGATCGCCATCCAGTCTTAATTCTGTAATCACGTGCGTTTCGGTCGGACCATACTGATTAAACAACACGCACTCCGGTAGCGCGGTAAAGAATTTTACCACCTGCGGAGTGATCTTTAATTGCTCGCCGGCGGTCATTACTTCCTTCAAACATCCCGGGAAATATTGTTCTGCGTCAGCAGCCTCGGTTAAATATTGTAGTACTACAAACGGTAGGAAAATACGGCTAACCTTGTTTTGCTCTATATAACGCAGCAGGCGGTATGGATCAACGCGCAGGTCTTCATCCACCAAAACCAGAGTTCCGCCGGTGGTCAGCGTAGCAAAGATCTCCTGGAAGGAAACGTCGAAAGTCAACGGGGCAAATTGCAGCGTGTTAATGCCGGGTGCCGAAATGGACTTTTTCTGCTGCCACGACAGCAAATTAACCAGCGCCGCATGCCCCATCGATACACCCTTAGGCGTACCAGTAGAACCCGAAGTATATAAAACATAACAAGCCGACTCGCTTTCAGGGATCTCCTGCGCAGCCGGTGCGTAATCAGTATCAGAAATTAAAACATTGACGCCCAACGACCCAAACAACTCCTTTTGAGCCGACAATGAAACGCAAAGATCAATCCCTGAATCACTCACAATCTGCTGTAGCCGGTCTTTCGGATATTCAGGGTCAAGGGGCAAATAAGCCTTGCCTGCTTTCAAAATGGCCAGTACGCTTACTATCGTTTCCACAGCTCTGTAGGTGTTCACACCTACGTTCAGCGAATCAGGCGAAACAGCGAATATCGCCGCTGCAAGTCTGTCGGCCTGCTCGCCAAGTTGTTGGTATGTGAGCTTTTGGCCGCCGAAAATTACGGCCGCAGCTTCAGGAGTTTTACTTCTTTGCAGTTCAAACAGATTGTGGATCAGCAAATTGTTCATATCTTTTTTGTGCTTCGGTCAGGGGTGCCGTTAGCTGAAATTTAAGGGTTCAATCAATAGCGTTACCGCAAGGTCGTTATTTTTTATCGTTACGTTTTAATTGAATTACTAACTTTTTAATCATTTTTTTTAGTCAGAAGCAATCAATATTAACAGTGCGATAAAAAATATCTTTCTAAATAATTGATAATCTTATACGGTACCCTGCTCATTTTAGTTATAGCCATACTGCATATTAAAAGGCCTCTATTTGCGTTAATGCTAAACATTTTGCGGTAGCAACGGTTAACGATCGTGTTGTATTTGGGCTAAAGCCCAATGATTGGGTTGCCCAAACCGTTGGCTTTAGCCAACGGCAATAGTAGAATATTTAAAAAAAAATATAGCTGCTACCATTTTGGGGAAGCCAATACAAGTGATGAATGGTTAGAACCAAAAATATTGCCGTCCCTTTTAAGGAACGGAACCGAATGACAACAAACTGGCTTTAGCCAAAACTAACGAACTGTTTCCGGGAATATGCGCGGCTTAACTGCCTCACAAATGTTTCCACTATATTTGCCCCCGATGATCAAAAGATATCTGCCTGTTTTTATTTTCTTCCTGTTTTCCGGCTTATCTGCCAAAGCCAATTTTGTTTACGATGCCAATTGTGTGGAGGCCTACAAAGCTATTCTCGCCATGCAGATGGGGGAGGCCCGGCAGATGATCCAGAAAGAGAAGCAGCTCAACCCACAGAACGGTATTACCATCATGCTCGAAAATTATATCGACTATTTCAGCCTGCTTGCTTCCGAAAACAAGAACGATTATGAAAAACTAAAGGATAATAAATCCAAACGCATTTCCGCTTTGGAGGATAATGATAAAAACTCGCCCTGGTACCTGTTTTCGCAGGCCGAGGTATACCTGCAATGGTCGTTCCTGAAGGCAAAGTTCGGCGACTATAAATCATCCGCCTTCGACGCCAAAAAGGCTGGCAGTCTGCTCAATGATAACAACAAAAAGTTCCCCGATTTCCTGCCTAATCAGAAAAGCCTGGCACTGGTGAATGTGATCTTCGGTTCCATCCCGGCTAATTTCAGAACCATAGCCAGTTTGTTTGGAATGAAGGGCGATGTCCGCGCGGGTATTCATCAGTTGGAAGTATTACACGGTCAGTTGCCCAAAAGCAATTACAGTTTTTATAATGATGAGGTGATCTTTTTTTTGTGTACAATAGAGATCAACGTGCTACATAATCTTAACGGCTACAACAAGCTGATCGGTTACCTGCAGGGCATGGAAAGCGATGGACTGCTAAAAACCTATTTGCAAGGCTATGTAGCCACTAAGACTTTCCATAATGATGAAGCCATAGCATTTCTCGAAGCAGCACCAAAATCCAGCCAGTACATTGCCCTGCCGGCTATCAATTATATGCTCGGTCAGGCCAAGCTTGCCCGCGGCGATAAGGACACCCCTGTTTATCTAACCAAATATGTAAATGAATATAAGGGCACCAGTTTTATAAAGGACGCCTACATGAAACTTGCCTATTATTACCTGCTGCAAAACGATTCGGAGCGATACGAGAATTATGTTAAACTGGCCCGAACTCGGGGTTATTTGATTGAGGGCAAAGACAAAATAGCCCTCCGCGAAGCTAACGAACCCCGCCAGGACCTCGACCTGCTTCGTGCCCGCTTTTATTTTGATGGAGGCTATTACAGCAAGGCAATGGCGCAACTGGTCAATAAAAATGTGAACGGTTTCACGCTCACCCGTGACAAAGTGGATTATTACTACCGCCTTGGCCGCATTAACGATAAGATCAACAAAAATTACGAAGCCGTTCAGGATTACCAGAAAGCTATCGCCTTAGGTAAAGAAACCAGTTATTACTATGCCGCCAACGCCGCCTTGCTGATTGGTAATATTTACGAAGAGATCAAGGAATATAAGAAAGCCGCCATCTACTACAACCAGGCGCTGGATATGAAAGCCCATGATTACCAGACCGATATTGATAATGATGCGAAAGCAGGGTTGAAAAGGATAGGGCAGTAGGACTGATCAACTTATTCCATATTCCTGGCGCTGTAGGCGCCCAATATTGGTAGAAAAAGCGTGTCCCTTTTTTTGCGTGCCGTAGGTACGCCACCATTCACGGCATTCCGTTACGTACGCATGCCGTGTTACACACCTATGGCGCGGAATCTTGTTTACCAATATTTAGCCCGATGGGCCGGCGTAGCGATTGTTGTAAAATATTATTTAAATGATATGTGGTCCGGTTCATCCGTAAACCGCACCATCTTCTGCATACTTTCCAAATGATGCGTATTCACCTTGGTTTTCATTTCCTTAAAATCAAAACCACTATTCGTTCCGCAATCCAATAAACTCATCGTGGCCGATGGTTTCAGACTTTCAAAATATTCCAAAACCGTACTGCACCAGATCAGCTGACAATTACCTTTGACCCGGCTTACAATTTCGCCAATCCCATCTTTAAACTCGATATGCCTGATGTGCTGCGATTCCAGCTCTGCCTGTGGGAAAAACAACAGGATATTCCCCGGTGTATTCAAAACCTCCGCCGCATATTCAATGCTTTCCTTGATCGACCATCGACCTGGCTCTACAGAAAACGACCCGAAATATTTCAGCCAGGGCTTTTTCTCCATCTGTTTTTTAACCGACATGGCATACAACGCCCTCAGCGGCTGCTGCTTGTTAATCAAATTGAAGATCACGTAATACGCAAAAAAACCATCCAGGAACCCGAAATGGTTACACATCAGCACGTACGAATGGTCGGGCTTGATATCTATGGGGTTGATAGCCATTTTATTAAACCGCCGTCTGAAAAACCACATCGGCAGCGTGATGCCCCACCGGATCAGTGCAAAAGGAAGCGGTTTGGCTTTGATCATCATAGCAGTTCGTCGGTTAAGCGGGTTACAAAATTCTTTTTGATCATCTCGTGACCCTCATCCAATACTATCACTTTGGCGTTATTTACCTGCGCAATCAGTTTCCTGCCGATGCCCGGCGGAAACGATTTATCGCGTTTGCCAAATATAAAGATGCTTTTAATGTTTTGTTCATTCAGCGCCTGCACTAGTCGCGCCTCGTCGGTTTCAAAGGCACGCAGATAGGTAAAACTGGCATACAGGTTAAACCGAAGTTCATTCGTGCCGATCTCGCCCAAAAGGATATTATAGGCTTCATCGTCAATCACACGCAGTTTCCTGAAGGTTTTCATCATTCCCACCAATGCCGTAGGGCTTAGCACCAATTTTTCCAATAGCTTGTTTCCCGTTTTGTTTTTACTGAAGAACGGGATGAGCCTACCCGGGTTGAGCATCGAAGGTGCGGCTACAATAAATTCATCAACCATCTGCGCCAGTTCTTCAGCAACCACAGCTGCGAAATGCGTACCCATTGAATATCCAATAATGGAGAACCGCTTGATGCCCTCGTGTTTGCAAAATTCCAGTATCAGCTCAGAAAATTTTTTTTTGGTGATGCCCTGCTTAACCGTGGGCAAACTTTGATCTTTCAGTTTGGTTTCTTTATGAAAGAAAAGGTCGAAACCAATAAAGGTATATTTTTCGCCCAGCGTTGGCTCCAAAGGCTTGAACTGCTTGCCGTGCATGCCATAACCATGAAAGCCCAGCATTATCTTCGGCCCGTTTCCAAACTTGTAATAGTGCAGGTTAATAAAATCATTTTCAAAGTAATGATCGGTCATTTGGCTATAGCTTTTTGAAAAATAGAAAGTGGGTCATGGTGAGCTTGTCGAACCACGCGCGCAAAGGCCGTAGCCCGTTTGCTAAGCATGCGGACTATAGCCCCCGCTCGTCGTGGTTCGACAAGCTCACCATGACAGGCCCTCGGTATGGAAAAAGCAGTAGTCATTTCACCTCCAGATTTTCAATAAACGCAATGGCCCAGGCATAATCCCCATCATGCGATATCGACAAGGCCACATCATAATGATAGCCGTCCTTGTGAATCGTCACCATAGGCCTGCCCGCCGGCTTATCGCGCAGAATCTCAATTTTCTTCGGACCAAGTGCCTCTGGATTTACCTGCTTCACGGCCTTATAAACCGCTTCCTTTGCCGCCCACGTTGAGGCGTAGCGGAGCAGCGAATCGTCAAATTGGTCGCAATAGGCTATTTCATTTTCGGTGTAAACCTTTTTTTTAAACGATTCGGTGAATGATTTTTCAAAGTCGGGAATGAACACAATATCATTCCCCGCCGAAAATTTCTGTCCCGGTAATATGTCGTCAATCGATGCCTTAATGCCCTTCTCCATCCACGCCAAGCCCCATTATGTTAAATCCGCCATCTACGAAATGGATATTGCCGGTAACTTTTTTTGAAAGATCGGAAAAATAGTACAGGGCGGCATCGCCAACATCACCGGCATCAATATTGCCCAGCGGCGCGGTGAATTTGCCCATTTTACGCAGCTTGCGCACCCCAAAGATACCGCCTGAAGATGTCGTCATTACCAGCCCGGCCGATATGGCGTTAACACGGATCCCTTCGCCGCGAAAATGGCTGGCCAGGTAGATCATAATATTTTCCAGCGCCGCCTTACAGATCGCCATCCCTGCATAACCGGGAAACACGCGTTGTGAGGCGTTATAAGTAAGCGTCAATATTGATGCATTTTTGGTGATGAGCGGCTGCGCCACACGGCATACCCGCAGTAAAGAATACGCACTGATATTAAACGCATCGCAAAAATCATCAAACGGGATATCGATATAGGAGGGAGCCGGCTCATTGCTGCCCGGCAAGCTGTAACACATCACCGATTGATTGCCAAATGCGGTTCCATGCAGGATATAGTCTATCGGTCCCGCCTTGTCGTACACCATGCGCATAAAGGCCGAAATCTCTTCTTCCAAACGGATATCCACTTCGGCAGAAAGCCCGGTGTCCATGCCGTTTTGCTGCATCAGGTAAAGCACCTCGTCTTTGGTATCGGCAACATAGCTTAAAGCCACCTTGCAGCCCGAACGGTGCAGTTTTACGGCAATATCGTAGGCTATAGAACTTTCGTTCCGCACGCCGAATATCACTGCAACTTTATTTGTATTATCGATCATTCTAATTATCTCTCGAAATTGCCATGGCACTGTTGGTGCCGCCAAAGCCATAGTTTAAGCAAACGATCTGGTTGATCTCTTTCTCTACAATCTCCTGCTGAATCAAATGCCGGTAAGCCGACGCAGGTTTATCAGAGCCCTGCCAGCCTTCTTTTTTCTGGAAGTTTTCCGGTTCCGGATTTAACTCATCCGAATTTAAGTTCGGCAGTACCTTCTGATTTTTCAGCATCAGCAGCGAAGCAATCAGTTCTACCGAACCAGCTGCACCCAGCATGTGCCCGAATTGCGATTTCGGCGCGGTAATATGATACCCTTCTTCACCAATGGTATCCACCACGCTGATGAGCTCTAAAATATCGCCCACGGGGGTAGCAGTGCCGTGTACTTTAACTACATCCGGTTTTACATTGCCGTCGGTCATCAGGCCTTTCCATAATCTGCGTTGACCATCATAAGATGGGTAGAACATATTCCCGTCACCGTCGGAATTATTGAAATAGCTGTCGATAACGCCGAGGATATTCGCGCCCCTTGCCTTCGCCATTTCATATTCCTCCAAAGCAACTATACCGGCACCGAACGAACACACAAAGCCATTCCTCTTCAAATCGAACGGTCTTGAGCTTTGTTCCGGCGCAAAGCCTTTGCTCAAAACCTGCATGGCATCAAAACCAATAAAGGTTTCCAGTGCGGTACCTTCTACACCGCCGCAAACAGCGCGATCCTGCAGGCCGAATTTAATTAAGCGATATGCGTAGCCGATGTTACCCAAACCCGTAGCACAGGCCGAGATAATCGATTCGCAAACACCTTTGTTTTTGATGAGACAGGAAACGTTGGCTGCCTCGCGGTACGACATAGCCCTGTCTACCGTGTGTGAACCTGCCATACGGGTCTTTTTACCCAGCTCATAAAAGGCATGCCAGGCATGACGCGATACCACGTTACCGCCGCCACCCGACGCGATCACAACCCCGGTTTGTTCCGACTCGGTTTCTTCCTTCGTCCAGCCTGCCATCTCGATAGATTCCAGCGCACCGATCATCGCCCACACACAGCCCAAATCCGCTGTGGCAAGGTTCAGGTCGGGAATACGGCCCAAATGATCCACATAGGTTTCCGGCCATTCTGTTTCCGGTACCGGGTGAATAGCCTCGAGGTTCATTTCCGGCTCGGTAATGTAACCCGCTACGTACGACCGGATCTGCTTTTCATATTGCAACGCCTTTGGCCAGGTACGGATGAGGCTTTGGCTGCTGAACAGCTTTCGGTCAAATTCATTCAGGTCAGCACAGGTCGGAAAAGCACCGCCCATACCCACAATTGCAACTTTTCTGCCTGCTATGCTCATAAATTATTTGCCGCGTTCTTTAGCCAATAAGATCAAATCAATCACGTCTTTTACTTTCGAGCCCATACGGTCGATGTCCTCATCCTCAAACTCGATGTCGAATTTCTGCTCTACTTTTGCAGCAATGTTGATCAGTTCGGTAGATGGAGTGCTTAGGTCGGTCAGGAAGTCGGTTTCTTCAGTTACACCTTCCAGCCGGGCCGGATCAATGGTGCGTACCGTTCTTAAAACGTCTAATAAATCGTCCAGTATCTGTTGTCTTTCTTCTGGTGTTGCCATGTTCTTTTATGATTTTATTCAGGTTTTTTAAACATTTCTATTAATATGGCTCTGCCGGTAATTTCCTTTAGCTCGGCTACTTTTACAAACTCGCTGCTAATATCATAGTTTTGCAGCCGTTCATCGGTAAAGTCTTTAAAATATTCATCCAGATCAAAGCCCTTGGGCACTTTATAAATGCGGCCATCGCATACCATTTGCCGCCATTTATAAAACGTAATATTGCCAATGCAGATAAAAGTATCGCCCAGTTCAAGGTAATTCTGAAAGCTTACATTGCCGATATTAATGAAGGCCGGGATAAATTTATCCTTTAATACATCGGGCAGGCAATTTAGTTTGCGGCACTCCAAAAAAGTTCCGCACGATACGATAGTTGCCTGTGCAAACGCCTCCACCTGGTCAACACCCCGGAAAACATCGAAATGATCGAATACATCGTGTGCGGTGGGCGAGTAGCTGGCCACAATACCCTTTTGGGGTGAGTGGTAATGATAGTTATTGACGTAGCGTTTGGTCGGTCCTTGTAATAACAACTTAGCGGGGTCAACACCTACCAGGTTACCGTTGTGAATAATGTCGAGGTAATCTGCTCTTTCTTGTTCTGTCATATTAAACCGCCGTTGATATGGATATTTGTTCCGTTAATGTATGATGCCTTGTCCGACAGCAGGAACTCCACCGTATCCGCCACATCATCAACCTTTCCAAACCTTTTGGCCGGTATCATATTAAAATATTTGTTCTTTATTTCTTCGGGAATGGCAGCAGTCATATCTGTCTCGATCAATCCCGGCGAAACGCTCAGCACCCTGATCTTATGCTCGGTATTGGTAGCTGCTGCTTCTTGTGCCAGTGAGCGCGATAAGGCCACCAACCCGGCCTTGGTAGCCGAATAAACCGCCTGGAACGCATTCCCGCTCTCGGCCACTACCGAACTGATATTGATAATAACCCCCTGCTGTGTCAATGCGAACATTTTCATCACCGTTTTGCAGATCAGTATAGGTGCCTTTAAGTTTACATTAAGCATGGCATCTATTTGGTCATCAGGCTGATAATTTAAGGGCTTATCGTAAGTGAGGCCGGCGTTATTGATCACGGCATACAGGTCGCTATGCTCTTTTTTGAGTTGCTTGCAGAAGTTATTGGTGGCTTCCGGGTCGCTGAAATCGGCACAAAGAGTATGCGCGCCGGGAATTTCCTCCTTAAAGCTTTCCAGCTTCGAGGCATGGAGTATTAAGGTATATTCGGCTGCAAGTTTTTTTGAAATGGCCAAACCCAATCCTTTGCTGGCGCCGGTTATCAGTACTTTTTTTTTCTCCATCAGGACAGGTGGTGCTCAATTAATAATTGACCGCAATATAATAAATATAGTAATAATGCCGAACGGTATAAAAGCGGTCTAACTCTACCTGCAGGGCCGTCGCCCTGTAATAATATATACCGTATCAAATAATATTAAAGCCGTTTATTTTGACCCGTAGGGTCTACCGCTTTGTAGCAATTAATAAAAAACGATTTTTGCCACGTATGTGGCTACCCTTATCGGTGCCTCCGGATGATGCCCGGTTTCTAATCCGGCGGAGGGTGGCCTCTACGAAGCAAAATATTATTCGTTATCTTTTCTACAAAGCGGTAGACCCCATGGGTCATTTTTTTATTAGACAATCTGAAAATGACCGCCTTTAGCAGTTCAGTTTATCGCCGCTTTATATTTTGTTTTTCGCTACAGGCTGCTGCAAAGATGTTAATTTATAATAATAATTTAGGGCGAAGTTTGAGTTGTGTGGAAAGAAGATTTTTTTTGCATTTAATTTGATTGATATATGTTTCGTAAATATTTGATAATTGGTTTTTTATGTGGATTGGTGCTGCCGGGAGTAATCTTTGCCCAAGGCGGTAAATCATTCCGAATAGTGCCGCTTGGCGTAAAGGGCGGGATAGATGAAAGCAACCTTTCGGCCTATATGGTAGCCCCGGCAGGGAGTAACGATTACGTTTGCCTCGATGCCGGCACCATTCATTACGGTATCGAAAAAGCAGTATCCAACAAAGTATTTAATATCCCGGCTGAGCAGGTTTTAAAAAAATATATCAAAGGATATTTTATTTCGCACGCCCACCTCGACCATGTTTCCGGCCTGATCATCAACTCGCCGGATGACAGCACCAAAATCATTTATGGCCTCAAAAGTACGCTCGAAACCATCAAGACCCATTACTTTACCTGGGAAAGCTGGGCCAACTTTGCCGATGAAGGCGGTGCACCTCAACTCAAAAAATATCATTACCAGGCGTTAACACCCGATAGCGTGACAGCTGTCGCCAATACAACCATGACGGCGAAAGCCTTCCCGCTGACGCACTCCAACCTGACAAGTACCGCATTCCTGTTAAGCAATGGCGATGCTGCTATTTTATATTTAGGCGATGTCGGTCCGGATGAGATAGAAAAGAGTAATAAGCTGCATCAGCTATGGGAAGCCATCACTCCGCTCATTAAAAACAAAACATTAAAGGGAATTATGATCGAGGTGTCATTTCCTAATGAGCAGCCTGATAAAACGTTGTTCGGGCACCTTACACCTAACTGGCTGATGACCGAGATGTATGATCTGGCTAAATTGGCTGGTCGTAATAATCTTGTCGGATTTAATCTGATCATAACTCATGTCAAGCCTCCGCAAAATAATATCATCAAGCTGAAGCAACAATTGATCAAAGAAAATAACTTAGGTTTTAATTTGATCTTCCCTGAACAGGGCAAAGCTATTACTATTTAAAAAGGCTGTTTAAGAGCAATTAAATATTGCCGTTGACTTTAGTCGCCGGAGTTCTAAGAACCCTGTATAACAGCGCTCAACGCCTCCTCGTCAAGCAGCTTTATGCTTTTTCCATTGGTCTCTATCAGGTTGTGCTGCGAAAAATCCTGCGTTACCTTAAAATAGGTTTCATAAACAACGCCCGCATACGAGGCTACATCCTGCCGGGTTAGCTCTATATCGATATATCCCTCCTCGTTTAGCCCAAACTGCTCTTTCAGCGAAAGCAGCGCTTGGGCAATGCGCTCCTTAACGGGCATGTGCGCCAGGTTGCGCATTCTTTTTTCCGATTCCTGTAGCGCATTAGCAAAAACGCGCATCAGCTTAATGGTAAACTGCGGATTTACGTTGAGCGACGATTCAAAGAAATCCATCTTCACAAAACATACCATGGTGTCTTCTACTGCCGTTGCCGAAATAGGGTAGATGGGCGAATCGCCCAACCCCAGGTGTCCCAGTATATCGCCATCCTGCGCAAAACGCAATATCAGCACCTTATCATTATCCCACCGCTTATGCACCTTTACCTTGCCGCTGAACACGAAGAAGATTCCCTCAACTGCGTCACCTTCCTTAAACAGCTCCTGTCCTTTTTTTAAGCTTACGTTCACCTTGTTTGCGGCTATGGCGGGCAGCCAGTCGTGTATGCACGATGCGCACAAAAAGCAGCTTTTCAGATCACATTCTTTAATTGTTTTTTTCATCAGGGTAGTTACCGGCAAGTATAACCATTATCTGTCAACTTGCGCATTTTGTTAATTTATTGCCAAAACAATGTAAAGTAAGTAATTTTAGTTCGATTTTTCTAAAAAACATTGCTTGTGCAATAAAATTTCAATTAAATTACAATTTAAATGCTCGTAATTGTTACCTTCGCAGCATTATTCAAAAAGTTTCCCGGTTCTATTTAAATGACACGAAAAGTTTACGACGGCGGCATTCCTATTTCCCCATTATTAAATAAAATGGAGCAAAAAGAGGATGGCGTCAAAAAGAAAGCGTTCTTAGTTAAAAGCAGGTTAATAAAAATTTGCATCATGTGCATAGTGGTGGCCATCGCCATCAGTCTCATCGCCAAATTCCTGGTAACACTTATAAATTTTGTAACCAATATTGCCTTTTACGGCAAGATCGATCTTGGCTTCAATAGCCCTGCTGATAACCATCTTGGTTTGTGGGTTATCGCTATCCCGGCTATCGGCGGTATCATTGTAGGTTTTATGGCGTTGTACGGTTCAAAGGCCATCCGTGGTCACGGTATACCAGAGGCCATGGAACAGATCCTGGTGAACGAAAGCCGCATCAAACCATCTATAACATTCTTAAAACCTATATCATCAGCAATAGCTATTGGCACCGGCGGTCCGTTCGGTGCCGAAGGTCCTATCATCGCCACAGGGGGCGCTTTAGGGTCAACGCTTGGACAGCTGTTTAAAATAAGCGCTAACGAGCGTAAGGTTATTCTGGCCGCTGGAGCTACAGCGGGTATGTCGGCTATTTTCGGTACGCCTATCGCTGCAGTTTTTTTGGCGATCGAGTTATTGCTGTTCGAATTTTCACCGCGTTCTATTTTACCTGTCGCGCTGGCATGTATCACAGGAGCGGCCGGTCATCACCTGCTATTTGGCGCGGGGCCGGTTTTCGAAATGCCAAACCTGGTTACTCCATCTAACATAGCCCTTGCCGTTTACAGTTTTATCGGGCTCATCATCGGCTTTTTGTCGATGGGGATAACCAGGCTTGTCTATCTGATCGAAGATTATTTCGAAAAGATCCCAGTGCACTGGATGTGGTACCCTGCACTTGGCGGTTTGGCAGTTGGTGCTATAGGCTATTTTGCCCCGCATACTTTGGGTGTAGGTTATGATAATATTACCGGCATTCTTTCAGGCAACTGGCCAATAACATTACTGATCAGCCTCGTGCTCTTTAAATTCTTGTCGTGGGCTATCGCGCTGGGCAGCGGCACATCGGGCGGTACGCTTGCGCCATTGCTTACCATGGGCGGTGCTGCCGGAGCTATTATCGGAGCATTGCTCATTCAATGGTTCCCTGAATTAGGTATCAGTATCCCAATGGCAGCCTTGATTGGTATGTCGGCTATGTTTGCCGGGGCATCACGTGCCTACTTAACCAGTATCACCTTTGCGCTGGAAGCTACCATGCAGTCGCACGCGCTGTTGCCACTACTTGGCGCTTGTACAGCTGCCTATATCGTATCTTTCTTCCTGATGGAGAACACCATCATGACAGAAAAGATCGCCCGCCGCGGTGTGATCACGCCCGATTCATACGAACCGGATGTGCTTCAGAAAACCAAAGTATCAGATATATTGACCAACGACGGGCTGATTCTTTCAGCCGACAGTACCATTGCCGATGCCCGCAAAAGGGTAGACGCGGCAGCAATTCAGGATAGCTATCTGATAACCATAAACGCCGCTAACGAATATGCCGGGACAGTTAAAGTTACTGACCTGTACGATGAACAGACTCCGGCAGACGTCAAGCTCAAAAAGATAATTCAGCCCGACGACCTGATGGTGCATAGTAACGAAACGTTACGCTCGGCTGTTGAGTTAATGGCTAAGCAGCATGGCGACGTTTTACCTGTGGTTAGCCATGGCGATCATAAGGTAACCGGCGTGTTGTCTTACCGCGATATCATATTGGGTTACAATATGGAGCTTACGGAGAATGAAGACGCCCGTACGCAGATCTCGCTGAAAAGAAGACGCATGAAGCTGATGGTAAAAAACAAGAAGGCTTCCGGGGACGACCGTCATCCTTCAAAATAAATTAATGCTATCTTTACAGGTATGCAAAGCATCCTGATAAAACGTGTTTACGAGCCCAAAGCCGAAGCCGATGGTTACCGCATCCTGGTCGACCGGCTTTGGCCGCGCGGTGTTACCAGGGCAGATGCTGCGGTAGATGAGTGGATGAAAGAAATTGCCCCGTCAACCGAACTGCGCAAATGGTTTCATTCCGATGCCGGTAATTGGGAGCAATTCAAGCACAAATACATTCTCGAACTACAAAATAATCCCGCAGTACCAACACTGCAAACCCTGCTTAAACAGTATACCGTGATAACTTTTCTGTATGCCGTAAAAGATGAGCAGCACAATCATGCCATTATCCTGCGGGATTATCTGCAAAATATTTAAGCCTTAGCAGGCACAACTCCCGATAATTTAGATAACGAGAACGCACCTATAGCCATCGCAATATCGCGCACAGCCACATCCAGGTAACATCCGCCGGCCAATAAGGTCAAAGCAATCAGGATCAGCCAGGCGCTTACCAGCAGTCCGCCCTTTTGTGGATTGATCAAAACCAATATACCGGCCACAACCTCAATTACACCCACAATCATCATAAACACATGATCGCTCATAGGCAGCATGGCTTTAAGCGATGAATTTAAGTAATTCGACCAGTTGGTGAGCAAGTTGGTAAATTTGTCGGCACCAGCTGCAATGGGGATAAGCCCGTAGGTAAACTTTAAAATGGTTTGTACCTGGGCAACTTGTTTTGAATTTTGTTCCATGTCTTTTGTTCTTTTTAAAGATTAGAGGATAGCTGAACAAAAAGGGTTACAAAATTTAATAGGTGAGTTTCGGGCAACCGTCACGGCATCGAAACCATTTTAATTTCAGATTTCAAATAAATAATCCTTAAAAAATGTAACCCTTTTCTTTCACCGTACTCTCTATATTGAAAGGACATTTTAATGAATACGGCAAATACTACTCTTAATTTAAAAATGAGCGACGAAGAAATTGTTGAACGGATAATTAAAGGCGAGCAGCATTTATACGAAGGCATTATGCGCAAATACAACCAGCGCATGTACCGCATCAGCATGTCGATCATTAATGATGATAAGGAAGCTGAAGATATTATGCAGATCGCCTACGTGAATGCCTACCAGCATCTCAGCGATTTCCAGGGGCCGCTCGGGCTTTGGCACCTGGCTCACGCGCATTTTAATTTACGAAAGCCTGCTGCATAAAAAGAGAAAAGAAAAACGTGAAAAAGTGCTGATGGAAAAGCAGGAAAATGATCACCACAACGATACTCCGTTACAAGGGCTTATGAATAAGGAATTGAAACAACTGCTGGAACGATCAATAGCGGGCCTGCCCGAAAAATACAGGCTGGTATTCATCATGCGCGAAATTGAAGAAATGAGCACCACCGAAACGATGGAAGCACTCAGCTTGGGTGAGTCGAACGTAAAGATTCGCCTCAGCCGTGCCAAAGAAATGCTGCGCAACGACCTGCACAGCTACTGGAAACCCCAGCAGCTTTTTGAATTCGATATGGTGCGTTGTGATGTGGTGGTGAATGCGGTTATGCGGCAAATAAACGCGGGGTAATAACTTGTTTAAAATAGCCCTTGTTATCATTTCGGGCGTGAGCGAAATCTTATACAAGCGACATTGCCGCCAATACATCAGCGCTATTACATAGTTCGAATGCATTGACGTCTAAACTTTCTCGCTCGCGCTTGAAATGACAAAATGGGTTGTAATTAGGGAAAGGGGCATAAGACTTATGAAGTTTTTAAAACTTCATAAGTCTGTAAAGCAATATTATTTAGCGGCTTTTTTCGCGGCAGCAGGCTTTGCAGTTGGTGCAGCTTTCGCAGCTGGCTTTTCAACAGCAACCGGCGCTGGTTTAGCCGGAGCTGCCTTAATAGGTTTGGTTTCAACAGCAACCGGTGTTGTGGCAGGTGCAGCCTCAGCTTTTTGAGCTTTTGCCGGTTTAGGGGGTACATCTTCGGCCTTTGCAGGTTTGGCCAGTTTCTTGGCCAGACCCTTAGCGGCCTTTTCAATTTCCTTGTCAACTTTCTTTGAGGTGTGACCTAACTTTGCAGCAAACGATTTTAAATTTTTTATTAAATCGGCCTGGATTGATTTCTTGGCAGTTTCTTGTGCTTTCTTAGCCTCTGACTTTGTGATTTCTTTTTTCATGGTTGTGAATTGCTGCGAAGTTAGGTTATGTAAAAGTTATTTCAATATTATCATTATGTTAACAATTGAGGCTATGGTTAATATTGTATTAGTAACTATTTATGAATGAGGAGATTTGAGATACCCTCCCTTGTCATCCCGAACGATAGTGAGAGATCTTATACGAGTGACACAACCGTCATGCATTGGCGCTAATGCATGGTCCTGGCGGAGCATGTGTTAGATTTCCTCGCTATTGCTCAAGAGGGTAGTTCTCGCTCTAAATGACAGGCTTTTGAATTTTACTTTCGAATTTTAACTCAAAACAACCCCATCCAGCAAGGCCTGCTCATATTTCTCCTTATCGAACATATACAAATGGGGTGAACGGTGAGCACCTATGCTGCGCTTCTCGTCCAGCTTTTTGAGTAAACCGAGTGCTATCAATTTTTTAGGAAAGTTGCTGATATCCAGTTTTTTGCCAAGTAATGTTTCATACAATGCATGAATCTCGGTAAGCGTGAATTTCTCCGGCAGCATGTTATAGCCAATTGGGTAATGGTATAACTGCACGCGCAAGGTGTGGAGCGCTTCCTTCACCATTTCATCGTGGTCAAATTCAAGGTGGGGGATAGCGTCTATATCAAACCATTCGCATTTTTCAATATACCAGTCGGCATGAAGCTCGGTTTTTGAGAAATCGGTAATGGCGTAAAAGCCAATCGAAATGGTCTGATCAATTAGCCAATTGTTCTTATCGATCCGGACACCGGTTACCTCAAACCATTTTTCGGCATCAAAATCTTCTGTGCCGGCGCGGCCCGGATCGCCAAAGGTCTTAAATTGCTGTAAGAACAGGTTATCTAAGCCGGTGCGCTCCCGCACGTTCCGGTTGGCCGCTTCCACCAGTTTCTCGGTTCGTTTAATATAACCGCCGGGCAAGCACCAGCCGTTAATGGCTTTGTGTTTAATGAGTAGGATTTTCAGCTGCTGCTCATGGTAACCGAAAATGGCGCAGTCCAGCGACACGTGGGGCACATAATGCTTGTACCCGTTCAATACAAAGTCTGCCAGTTCATCTTCCTGCTTCATGGGATAAAATTAGTGTTAATTCCCCTAAAAAAAATTATTTAGTAAAATTTACCAAATAATCAGAAATTGTTTTCTACCTTCATTTTGTAAATCCTACTAAATAAAACCAATTATATGAAAACCAATAGAAGAGATTTTATAAAAACTGCTGCGATGGGTGCGGCAGGAATAGGGCTGGCTTCGGCATTACCTAACTTTGTATATGCCGATAACAATACAGATTTGTTCTTCAAATTCGCCATTTCCCAATTCTCGTTTGCCAGCCAGTTCTGGACGCAGAAATTGAGTCCGCTTGATTTTGCCGCCAAATCAAAAGAGCTCGGCATCCTTGGCCTCGATTATTGCTCCATGTTCTTTGCTGATAAAGCTAAAGACACCGCCTTTTTGAATGAGCTTAAAAAACGCGCCGCCGATAATGGCAGCTACAACCTGCGCATTATGGTTGATGGCGAAGGTGTTTTAGGCGATCTGAACAACACCGTTCGCACCAAAGCCATCGAAAATCATTACAAATGGATGGATGCAGCTGCAACGTTGGGCTGTCCGATGATCCGCGTAAACGTAGAGGGAGAAGGTGCACCTGCCGATGTAGCCAAAGCCGCCGTGGATAGTCTTGGCCGCCTGATAGAATATGGCAGCAAGCAAAATATCGACGTAATAGTAGAAAACCACGTTGGCATTTCCTGCAACGCAGCCTGGCTGGCGGGAGTAATGAAGCAGGTGAACAGCAAGCATTGCGGCACCCTGGCCGATTTTGGCAACTTCTGCATCAATCGCACCAAACCCGAAACTAACGATATTGCCGGTTACATGAAAACCAAATGCCTGGAAGAATACGACCGTTATAAAGGCATAGAAGAATTAATGCCCTACGCCAAAGGCATTCACGTAAAATCGCATGTTTTCAATGCACAGGGCGACGATGTGGAAACCGATTTCTACCGCATGTTCAAGATCATCAAAAAATCGGGCTTTACCGGCTGGGCAAGTATCGAATACGAAGGCGGTCTGCTAAAAATGTATAGCAAAGACGATAAATACCTTGATGATTATGCAGGCGTTGCCGCCACCAAAAAGCTTGCGGAGAAGGCAGGAAGGATGGCGTAAAATATTTAATTTCCTTTAGCCAGACTGGCCCTGTAAGGGCCAAATATTGGTAGAAAATACAAGCAGGTTTTATGCGTGCCGCAGGTACGCCACATAGTCCGCAACCTGCCGGCGTTGTGCCGCATCTCATGGAGCGGACCCTGGCTTATCGTTTTTTCTACCAATATTGAGCCCCGATGGGGCGGAGACGAAATCAATTCTCCGCCATTGTTGGTGCTGTCATTAACGATCAAAATTTACAAACCCTAACAACCCTACACATGCAAATAAAAAAATCATCCGAGATCTATGATGTGGTCATCATTGGTTCGGGCGCGGGCGGCGGGATGGCCGGTTACGTGCTGGCCAACGCCGGGATAAAGGTGCTGATGCTGGAAGCTGGCCCTTTTTTCGACCCTGCAAAAGATTCACAGCAATTGAAATGGTCGTTCGAATCCCCGCGCCGAGGCGGCAATGCTACCCGGCCCATGGGCGATTTCGACGCTGCTTACGGTGGCTGGCAATTGGAAGGTGAGCCGTATACCCAAAAGGATGGCTCCGATTTTCAATGGTTCCGCTCTAAAATGCTGGGTGGCCGCACCAACCATTGGGGCCGCATCTCGCTTCGTATGGGTCCTAAGGATTTTAAATGCAAAACTGCCTATGGCGTAGGCGACGACTGGCCCATCACTTACGATGAGATCAAACCCTACTATGATAAGGTAGACCGCCTGATTGGTGTTTATGGTTCGATGGAAGGTATGGATAACGATCCTGACGGTATCTTTCTGCCTCCACCCAAACCCCGCCTTAATGAACTGTTCGTTAAAAAAGCAGCAACAGGGTTGGGGATAAAGGTAATAGCTGGTCGTGGTTCTATATTGACCGCGCCGCTGCCAGGCAACAAAGATCGCGGCGCCTGCTTTTTCTGCGGACAATGCAACCGCAGCTGCAAAATTTACGGCGATTTTTCATCGTCCTCATGTCTCGTTATCCCAGCCATCAAAACTGGCAATCTCAAAGTGCTGACCAATGCCGTGGTGCGGGAAATATTAACCGATAACGAAGGGCAAGTCAGGGGCGTTTCCTATATCAGCAAAGACGATATGCAGGAATACCAGATGAACGCCAAAACGGTGATCCTTGCGGCAAGTACTTGCGAATCGGCACGGATCCTGCTCAATTCGAAGTCGGCACAACACCCCAACGGACTGGCCAACAGCAGCAACATGGTAGGCAAATATCTGCACGACTCTACGCAGGGCGGTACCGCCGTGATCCTGCCACAATTAATGGGCCGCGACAGGTTTAATGAAGATGGTGTCGGCAGCCTGCATCTCTATGCTCCCTGGTGGCTCGACAGCAAAAAGCTCGATTTCCCGCGCGGCTACCACCTCGAAATCTTCGGCGGTATGATGATGCCGGGTTATGGTGGCTATTTCGGTTTCGAAGGTGCTGTGGTTCCATTCCTTAACGGTTACCTGCCCGGCGCAGACGGTAAAATGAAACCCGGGGGCGGCTACGGTTTGGGATTGAAGAACGACTATCGCCGTTTCTATGGCACCATGGCCGGCGTAGGTTTTCATGGAGCGTCAACCGCGAAAGAGGATAACTATTGCGAGATCGATCCATCGGTGGTAGATAAATATGGCATCCCTGTTTTGCGCTTCCGTTATAAATGGGGAAATGATGACGTAAATCAGGCCAAACACATGCAGGAAACCGCAGCGGCTATGCTGGGGAAATTAGGCGGCATACCGTTACTAAAACCGCAAGGCCCCGAAACCAATTATGGCCTCGATAAGCCCGGTAAAGGTATTCACGAAGTAGGCACCATCCGTATGGGCAATGATCCTAAACGCGCTCCGCTCAACAAATGGGGACAAACCTACGACTGCAAGAATCTATTCGTGACCGATGGATCGGTGTTCACCCAGCAATCGGAAAAAAATCCAACCTGGACCATTCTCGCCCTTGCCATGCGCACCGCTGAATACATTATCGATCAGCGTAAAAAACAGAACGTTTAACCTTAGCTCAACACCAATATGAACAGAAGAGAAAGTTTAAAAGCCATAGGTTTAGGAACCCTCACCGCAGGCTCCATCCTGCAAGGCTGCAAGCCGGGTGAAAACTCAGGCAGCGGTGCAGATGTACAGGTCGCTACCACGGGCCGTCAGGACTATGAAATAGCCCGTGATAAAAAGCTGGTAGCCGACACCTTCTTCGATAAGCACGAAATGGCCACTATTGCCGTATTATCTGATGTTATCATCCCGAAAGACACCATCAGCGGCAGCGCCACCGATGCAAAGGTTCCCGATTTTATTGAATTCATCGTAAAAGACGAACCAGAGCATCAACTCCCCATGCGCGGTGGCCTCCGCTGGCTCGATGTGCAATGCCTCAATCGCTATAATAACGCCTTTGTGGATTGCACAGCCAAACAACAGATCGAACTGATCGACCAGATCGCCTACCCGGCTATGGCGAAACCAGAAATGCAGCAAGGCGTTGCCTTTTTTAACAAAATGCGCGATTTAACTGCGATCGGTTTTTTCACCAGTAAAATGGGTATCAATGATCTGGGCTACAAAGGCAATTCACCTGGTAAATGGGAGGGAGTGCCCGCGGCGGTTTTGAAGAAGTACGGATTGGAGAATGTATAAAGTTTAGAAAAAGCCGACTCAAAAATCAAACTTTCCGTGTTCTCTGTGGATCTCTCTGCGCACTCCGTGGTTATTTTTTTACCATAGAGCGCACAGAGAAGAAACAAAGTATACGGAGAAATAACGAATTTGATTATACCGGCAATTCCTTTTCACCAAGCGCTTTCCCGGCTTTATTGGTAACCTTTAAAGCGAATGATTTATCCGCCACCTTATCGGCGGGAATTACATAACTGAACTTGATTAATGTTTCGCTTACTTCAGGCTTATCTACGGGTTTGCCGTCTATCGTCACAATTACATCGTCTTTGTTCAGGTTTTCGCCGGGGATTTCAATTGCGTTCGGATTTTTTGGATCGATCTTGGCGGGTTTGATCTTATCCACATCTACCGATGCCGGTTTTGCCGGAGGTGCGGGTTTAGATTGCCCATCAGCGGTGGTGCCGCCAGTTCCTCTATCGACCTGGTTTACCGCTGCTTCAAAAAACTTCCTTAGCCTCAACATAGCCAGATCGGTGAAAAGCCCGGTAAGGGTGGCCGTTGCCATGATGGTGTTCAGATTTAATGTAGCCGAGGTGCCCGGATCACTGTTCAGTGCAAAGTAGACGAACAGCGCCAGTCCGGCCGCGGTAAAAGGCTTGATGATGTACCAAAGTATCCAGCTGCGTTTAAACTGCGCAATACCCACAAACGTGGTGAACAATGGCCCGATATTTACCATGTTCCCCAAAAAACCACCTAACGCTACCAAAATAAGTAATAAACTATTTAGCTGTATCGTATCTCCCTCATCTTTAGTTTCGGCAGGCTTTACCGCAGTTTTATTAACTGCAGGCTTCGGGGCGGTTTTCGCGGCAACTGCTTTAGCTGCGCTGTCTTTTTGTTGATCGGTTAATGGTTTTGCCGCAGCTGGCTGACCGGCAGCGGGTTGCTGAGTTGGAACGACATCGTGCTTCGCCTGGGGTGTAGTACCATTGTCATCTCCGGGAGCCTTGATCAGCTCAACGTGAAACATTGTGAAGGTGTAGGTACGTCCTTCTAAAGGCGCTATCCTGTCGGGCCAGTAGCCGATGATCATAAACAGAGATATGAGCGTAAACGAAATAAGTAAAAGCCTACCCAGAATTTTTCGCGCGGGCTTAGCGGCGCTTCCTGAACGGTAGCTACAACTGTTTGATCTTGTGAATCTGCCATGACAAGGTGGTTTTAAATGGTGCAGGTTAAAAATAATAATATTTATAGTAACGCAATGATTATTAAACGAATAAAAATATCCGGCTTAGTTTAAACTAAATAATATCGATAGGTTAAGAAACCTGTTTCAAATCTCAATATCTTTGATATTATGCCATTACAAAACCGGGTCGATCCGGAAGGAAATATCATCAGCACCAACGCCCGCGGTGCCTGGCTTGGTAACCGCGGGGTGATCCATAATGACCAGAAGCAGATCGTTCGTCCGTTTAAAATTAAAGCCTGGATAACCTGTGCGCTGCAGTTTAAAGGCCGTCACCGGGCAGTGATGACACCCAACCGATGGACCGAACTTTTTTTTCTGGACGAGGCTACTGCTTTCGCCGCCGGGCACCGTCCCTGTTTCGAATGCCGCCGCGATTACGCCAATCTTTTCAAGGCCGCCTGGATTAAAGGTAATCCCGGCTTTGGTTTCAACTTAAAAACGCCCATCGGCAAAATTGACGACATCATTCATTCCGAGAGGATAAAAGCGGACAGATCAAAGGTCATATTTAAGGAAAATCCTCAAAAATTGCCCGACGGTACATTCATATTATTTGAGAATAACCGCTACCTCATCAATCAACATAAAATGTATTTATGGACACCTTTTGGATACGAAGCAGGAAAAGATTTACCTGCAAATGATAAGGTAGAAGTATTAACGCCTGCCTCGATAGTCAATGCATTTGCAGCGGGCTACATACCCCAAATGGGTTTAAAGGTATAATTCCCGGATTTGTATTGACGATCAACAAAAATTAATCCTATATTGCAGGCGTTTCATGACAACCATTCAAACAAATATTATTAATAAACTACAGCCGGCCATTAGCCTGCTGAACGTCATTATTGTGGTTGTCCTGATTATTCCGCTATCGCCGGGAGTGTTCTGATTGTACATAACTTAATAAATGATACACGAGCCTCCCGGACAACCGGGGGGCTTTTTTTATTATAATAGCAAAACCACCGCCTAAGGCGGTAGGTTAGGTGTGAAGGCTAAGCCAGAAACCGCTATCTTAGTATTTGTGACGAAATACCGAAAATTATCCCATAGCTTTTACTATTGTGTTTACCATTTAGTGTGGACGCCGAAATATCGCTTCAGGGTATTGACAGATGTGGTTGCCGATACGTTGGAAAATAAAATACGGGCCATATGCGGATGGAAAGAAGTTGAGATATTGGAGATGAATATTCAGCCTGATCATGTGCATATGGTT